>JAJZGF010000217.1 GCA_021805025.1 Acidobacteriota bacterium | reverse complement strand
GTACTCGGTGAGCGACGCATCGATCTGCGACTTTAGCGCGTCGAGCCCCGCGCTCGCGGCCCATGGCACAAACAACGGGCGAATCTTGGTGCGGATAAAGTGGTCGGGGCAACTTGTCCCCAGGAATGCCAGATCTTTCGCGTGCGCTGCGTTCACAAATTGCAGCACGTCCGGCGCATCGGTAAAGCTGGCGATCCAGCGATTCTGCGCGCTCACCCGGCCGCGAAGGAAAGGCACGATCTGCGCGGCGAGCTCTTTGCGATTGGCGCGTGCGGGAACGGCCTCGCCGCCAAAGCGTGCCGGGCCTTTCGCTTTGCCATGGCGCTCTATGAACTGGCCGATCTGATCGATCAACGTCAGCGTATTCATGTAGCACTCGCGTTGCGTCTGGCCCCATGTAAAGAGCCCGTGACCGCCAAGCACAATGCCGTCGCAGGCTGGGTTTGCCGCAATGGCTTTCTTCATCATCATCGCCAGCTCAAAGCCGGGGCGTTGCCAGGGCAGCCATACCAGCCTGTGTTGGAATTCGCGATTGAACTCTTCCATCTTCACTTTGCCGTTGGCAGAGGCGGCCAGTGCAATCCCCCAGTCCGGGTGCAGATGATCGACGTGAGGGAAGGGAAGAAAGCCGTGCAGCGGCGTGTCAATGGAAGCGGCTACGGGATTGTTGCGGAAGGTGCATAGCGGATACATCGCCGCCATGTCGTCTTCTGTTTCCGCGCCCTTGTAGCTGCGCTCCAGCGCCAGCAGCCTGTGCTGATAAAGGGTGGCAAATCCCGCGCGCTTCATGCTTCCCAGATCGCCCCCGGAACCCTTGACCCAGAGAACTTCAATGGGTTCTCCCGTCAGCGGGTCCGTCTCCTTGATCTTTGAGCTCGTGTTGCCGCCTGCAAAGTTAGTGATGCGCAGGTCAGAGCCGAGCAGGTTGGATCGGTAACGAAGCAGCTCCGGCTCATCCAGGGTTGCAGCGAATGCGGAGTCCCAGCGGTCGTCAAGGAACTTCAGAGTAGGGGAAGCGAGCGTTGCCTGCGTCATAGATACCACCGTGCGCGAGATTCAAAGAGCCGAAAGCAGAATATCAGAAACTAACCAATAGAAACAGTATTTCCTATTTGAATAAATGACTGTATTCCAATCTTTACGCGCAAACCCTGTGCGGTCTTGCATGGCAGATCGGCGTTCAGGGCCGCTTCGCGCCGTTCTCGGCCTCGGCCAGGGTTTGCGGCGTCACCACCTGGTGCCGTACGTAGTTGTACGGCGGCACCGTGTAGCCGCGCAAGAGTGCAATCCCCAACTGAATCAGACGCGGCCCGTAGGCGTCAGCCTGGTGCGAGACGGACCCGATAACCGCGCTCTTCTCGTTGTGCATCTCTTCCAGCACCTCGGGGATGCAATCCTGGCCGACGATGGCAAAACACTCTTCCTGTCCGCTGGAGCGCGCCGCGTCCAGTACGCCCAGGGCGCTGGAGTCTGTGGCGGCGGCCACCAGGATATGCTGATCCTTGCGCTGGCCGCGGAGGAATTCGATCACCGCGCGCTTGCTGGGTTCGCGCATGCCGCGTCCCTCCAGTCGGACATAACGTTCGCCGGGAACTTCCTGGACACGATCTCGAATCCCTTCAAACGCGCCTGCGATGCGGCTCTGCACAAAACTGCCCGCCTCTGAGAATCCCACGCCCAGGACCCAGTCCACCTTGCCCTTCCACTTGCGCTGGGCGTGCTGGCCCAGCAGGGCGCCGGCCTCAAAACCGACCTCGAAATTGTCGACGCCGAAGTATGTGGCGTTGGGGTGTGGTACATCGATGGCGACCAGCGGGATGCCGGCCTTTTTGATAATGTGCGCCACATGGGGGGCGACGTGTTCTTCAACCTGGAATTCGAGCACCAGGTCCACGCGCTTTTCTACAAACTCATGTGCATTCTGAATGGCAACGTCCGGATCCTGGCGATTGTCGAGGGTAATCAACTCCACGCCTGCCGCCGCGGCAGCCGCAGTCACGCTTTGCGCCACGGCAACCGAGAAAGGCATTTCGCCGCTCTGGACAGCGAAGCCGAAACGCAGACGGCGAGGGCGCGATACGAGGCGGTATTGACCATCCTGCGACTGCGCAACGTATCCGCGATGCACCAGCGTCTTCAGAATGCGATAGACGCTGGTCTTTGAGATGTGCGTCTTCTGGAAGACATCTTCCAGCGTGACGGGAGCGTTGTGCTGCTCAAGCAGTTCAAGGACGTCAAGCGCCTTGGACAGAATGGGAATCAGGTAGAGCCGCTTAATCTTGGTTTTGGGCAAGGATTCGTCTGCCTCCGAAGCATTTCATTAGAGGAACGTTGCCTTTCAGCATATCCTGTTTCAGGCGTAGCTGCTTACACGCGCCTGCCGGCCTCCGCGCTCTCGGCCCATCCGATCCACATATCCGCTGTCGCGAAGCGCCTTCAGTGGGTCTTCCGGCAGGCTGTGGGACGCGCGCCAGGCCTGCGTCAAAGGCCGCACGTCGCGCCAGAAGGCGCCACGGAAAAGCTCTTCGGCGGCGACCAGATCGCAGGCATGTTGCAGCCGCGCCAGCTCCGCGCGGTCCACCAGGGCGGCCTTCAGCCAAAGCTCCTGCGCGGTGACGATGGTTTGCACGGTCGCTTCCACCTTGCCTTTCAGATTGTGGCTCTGGTCAATCATGAACGCGATGTCCAGCGGCAGTCCGTCCTCGGCGGCAGCGTGAATCTCATGGAAGATACGGAAGATCTGGTAGGGGTCGATGGAGCCGAGGGTCAGGTCGTCGTCCGCATAGCGCCGGTCGTTGAAGTGGAAGCCTCCCAGGAGGCCGGTGTGCATCAGCCACGCCACGATCTGCTCAATGTTCTGCGAGGAATAGTGGTGGCCCGTATCCACCAGAACGCGGGCCTGCGGGCCAGCCGTGCGCGCCAAGTGCGAAGACATGCCCCAGTCGGCGATGTCGGTGTGATAGAAGGCCGGTTCGAATGGCTTGTACTCGATGAGCATCCTCTGGTCAGGCGCCAGATGGGCGTGTGCCGTGCGCAACTCCTCTTCGAGCCATCCAATCCTTTTGCGGATGCTTTGCGTGCCGGGATAGTTCGAGCCGTCCGGCAGCCACACGGAAAGATCGCGCGAGCCGAGTCGCTTGCCAATCTCGATCGATTCGAGCATGTGCGCCATGGCGTGCGCGCGAATCTCGGAAGAGGGATTGCACAGCGAGCCGAACTTGTACTCCTGGTCCTCAAAAAGATTCGGATTGATGGAGCCGGCCCGGATGCCGAAGCGCGTCTCCAACGCCTGCACGGCAGAGACGTCGCGCACGCCGTTCGGCAGATCCCACAATACATGCAGCGCAAGAGTCGGCGTGGCGCCGGTAAGGCGCATCACCTCTGCCGCGTCGCTGAACTTCTCCTCAAGTGTGGAGGCTGCGGCGGCCTGCGTGTATTTGCCGAAGCGTGTGCCGGTGTTGGCAAATCCCCAGGAGGGAACTTCGATCTGAAAGTTGTTGAGCGCCTTTACTGCCTGGTCAAAGACCGCGGAATCGGATTGTGCCATCTGAGCCTGCTTTCACACTGCCCGTACCATCTCGTTGTTGGTTGCAAAACAGTAAGAAAATATCATTGTGCGCCCGCCACTGGCGGCGCAGCGCACAGCCAGCAACCGCCTTTGGGCAGACTGTCTCGTGCGGCAAGTACATCCGCGTCCTGGGGACGGGGCAACGGCCTGCCGGAAACGGGTAAGCGGTTCTCTTTGGGTAAAGTGCGACATGAAATCGGTATCTTATTCGATAGGGAGATGAATTGTCTATTGCAATCTGTGAATGTCCAGCCGGTTTCTCTCCAGCCGTCGGGATGGTCTCGGTCCCGGCGCCGCAAAAACGTTTTACAAAGTGCCAAAGGTGCGTAGTGTGACTTAGAATGACCCGGTTGTTTCATTTAGGAGGCACTATGCAGTTGACTCGCCGAGCCGCATATACGCGGTCTGCATCCCGGGTAATCCCTCTAATGGTTATGTTGCTGTCTATTTTCGCCGCAACACCAGCGCGTGCGCAGAGCCATGTTGATGAGGCAAAAATCAACGATCTCATTTCCAAGATGACGCTGGAAGAGAAGATCCACATGCTGTCCGGCTCGACGATGATGTCCTCCACCGGTCTGCCCCGGCTGGGTATTCCAGCCTTCAGGATGAGTGACGGCCCGATTGGCGCGCACATTCCGCCGCCTTCTACGGCCTACGCGGCCGGGATCGGCCTGGCTGCCAGCTGGGACCGCGATCTGGCCAACCGCATCGGAATGCAGATTGGCCGCGATGCCCGTTCGCGCGGCGCCGCCTTTGTGCTCGGTCCGGGCGTGAATATCTATCGCACGCCGCTCAACGGCCGCAACTTCGAGTACTTTGGCGAAGACCCGTTTCTTGCCGGCCAGATCGCCGTAGGCTACGTCGACGGCGTGCAGTCGCAGAATGTCAGCGCCACCATCAAGCACTACGCCGCCAACAACAGCGAGTACTTTCGCTTTACTTCGGACTCGGTGGTGAGCGAGCGGGCGCTGCGCGAGATTTACCTGCCTGTCTTTGAAGCTGCCGTGAAGCAGGCGCACGTCGGCTCCATCATGGACTCTTACAATCTGCTTAACGGCGAGCATGCCACGCAGAACTACCATCTGAATGTCGAAATCGCCAAGGAGCAGTGGGGCTTTGACGGCGTTATGATGTCGGACTGGACCGCGACCCACGACGGCGTGGCTGCGGCCAATGGCGGCCTCGATCTCGAAATGCCGTTCGGCTGGTACATGAATGAAGAGACCCTGCTGCCTGCGGTGAAATCGGGCAAGGTGAAGGAATCCGTCATCGATGACAAGATTCGCCGCATTCTGCGCGTCGGCTATCGCTTTGGCTGGATGGAACAGGATCCGCTCGACAGGAGCATTCCGCGTTACAACCAGCAGGGCCGCGAGGCTGCGCTGCAGGGCGCGCGCGAGGGGCTTGTGCTCTTGAAGAATGACCGTAACCTGCTGCCGCTCGATCCCGCAAAGGTGAAGACCATCGCGGTGATTGGCCCCGACGCCTTCCCCGGCAATCCCACCGCCGGGGGCAGCGGACAGGTGCCCACCTTCTATAGCGTCAGCGCGCTCAAGGGCATCAGTGACAGGCTGGGAGACAACGCCAACGTTCTCTGGGACAGCGGCGTACCCAAGCTATCCGTCCTGGCCATTCGCTCCGGCTTCAGCCTCAGCCCCGAGAAGTTCTCCCCTGGGCTCACTGTCGAGACCTTCGACAATCCAAACTTTACCGGCAAGCCGCTGGCCACCCGAACTGAGATGACCGCCAGCAGCGGCCAGAGTCCGCTCGATAATCCCGACTTCGCCGAGCTGATCCAGACCATCACCAGCGACCAGATGAAGGCCTTTTCGGGGTCCGCCGGCGGGCCTCCGCATTACACCCGCTGGACCGGCTACTACTTCGCCCGCGCCTCGGCGGACTTTATCGTCTTTGTGGAGAACCAGGGCAAGTACCTGCTTACCATTGACGACAAGCCGGTCATCGATCACGTGGAGATTCCCAAATCTGCTTTAGCGCAGACCACTGTGGCTCTTACGCCCGGACCGCACAAGGTGGTGCTCGAGGTGTTGAGTCCGCCGCAGTTCGGCGAGGGCATGGTCAAG
>JAJZGF010000216.1 GCA_021805025.1 Acidobacteriota bacterium | reverse complement strand
ACGTCCGGTTCGTTGGCATAACTGGCGTTGTACTCAGAGAAGATCAGCGGCATATGCGGAAATGGCGAGCGGGCGATCTCATCATGGACCTTGCTGACAGCGCGCCACACCATGGTTTCGCGGGGGATGTTCTCCGTTGTGCCAAAGACCTTGTCCGCCTTGTCATTGCCGTAGACGTGCGTGGAGACGAAGTCGGCCGGAACGCCCGCGTCCTTCAAGTGTTGCAGAAAAGGTGTGATCCACGCAGCCTGTGCTGTGGACGGCCCGCCTACCTGAAGACGCGGGGACACAGCCTTCAACGCTCGCGCGGTATGGTCGTAAAGCTCCCAGTATGTGGCCTGCTTCGGAGTCCCTGCCCAGAAGTTGAGGTTGGGCTCATTCCACACCTCGAACTTCCAGGTGGCGACCTCAGCGATGCCATAGCGAGCAACGAGATGCTCCGCGAAGGCCCGTATCATGCCATCCCAAAGGGCGTAGTCCTTCGGTGGCGACACATTTGGCTTGTACCAGAAGGAGTGCAGCGCATTGGGATCAGCGGCCATCTTCTCGGGCATGAAGCTCAGTTCCACGTAGGGCCTGACACCATTTGCCAGAAGGCCATCGTAGATCTGGTCGATATAGGAGAAATTGTAGACCGAACTGTCATGCGCAGCCTCCGCTGCCAAACCCGGGTTCCGTGTGCGACGATTGGGATCATACAGACCGACCTCGTCCAGGAAGATTCCATGAAAGCGAATGGACTGGAAGTTGGTCGCCTCTTTGACAGTGCGGAGATCATTCCGATAGCTATCGCGCAGGGAGAGAATGGCGCGGCCCGAGCCGAAGGTCTGCTCCCAGAAATGAGGGAAAGGGGTGGTGGGGGCGTTGGCATCGATCTTGATTTGCTCCTGCGCGTAGACCTTCAAGTTGACGATCAAGCCCAAGGCAAACAGCATCTGAAATCCGAGGGATAAAAAGCGCGTCCTCGTTTTTTTACGCATCGTATTCCTCTTCCTCTTCTTCGGCTTGGTGCCGATACCCAAATACGGCTTTTGGGTGCTATTCCATAAAGAAAGGAGGGCGCGCCCTCTACTAGGAGCACCCTCTTTCCTTCTGTTCGGTTGCTGCTTAGAAGCTGAAGCGCGCTTGCAGGTTGACGATTCTCCCGCTTAGCGCGTTTTGCGCCTGTCCGAAGTTTTGCGATTGGATATTGCTGGAGATGCTCCCTGGGTTGAAGTTAAGATTATTGAATAGGTTGAAGGCATCAGCCCTGATTTCGATGACTGCGCCTTCGCCAAGTATCCGCATCTTTGGAAGGCCGAAGTCCTTGGTGATCGTCGCATCGAGATCCCTGTATCCAGGGCCATTCAGCGAGTTTCTTGCCACTCCGGGCCCTTGAGGTATGGGGAAAACTCCCGGACCTTTCGCCACCGTATAGGTTGGCACCTGGAAATACGCCGTCGCGGCAACCTTCGGGTTGGAGGCAGCCAGAGGAAAGTTCTTGTTCAGGCCATTGCCAACGCCAGGCCCGGACTTGAATGCATTGTTGCTGGTGTCGTGCCCGGCTCCTCCGAGATATGCCGCCGGACGCAAGGAGTTGTAGCCGCTGTTGGCATAGTAGAGGTTGCCGGGCGTGCTGAAGACTGGCGTCCACGGAAAGCCGGTGTGCAGGTTGAGGATTCCACTGAGAGACCATCCGCCTGCCACCTTCTCGAGCCATGAGTTGGCTCCATGAAAGAAAACAGGCTGCCACAGGCCATAGAGCTTGAAAGCCTTGCCAACGTTGTAGTCGGAGCGTCCGCGCGCATCGTAAGGAGCGTAAGGATATGGGTCCCTATAGTACGGCCCCGAGCCATCATCCATGCTCTTGGCATAGGTGAACTCCGCGTCAGCCATGAAGTGATGAACCATGGTGTGCTTGAGCCCAAGCAGCAAGGAATTGTTGTTGGACGCTCCTGAATTCCCGTAATAGTCCACTCCGTTGACGAGCGGGTTCAAAGCGAGGCCCTGAGCAATAGCCGTCACGTACGCGTTGGACTGAATGATGACATGACGCGCTACGCTGCCCTGGTATCCAGCGGATGCAACATACTGGTGCCCCATATCGAACTGGGTGTCCAGTGAGTAGTGCTGCGTGTACGCCGTCGGTATGTGCGATGGGAATGCGGTGACGCTCGCGTTGCCGCCGATAGGCAGATTGGCAGAGTTGAATGCTGTGATGGTGTGAGGGTTCGCAGGATAGCCGAACAGGGAGTGCGAATTGCTCGGGATGGCGTAGACAATGTTTGGATTGATATTGGACGGGCTGCCGCTGCTGAAGTTGGGTCTGATGAGCGATGGTGGGTTGCCGCCCGAGTTTCCAGAGATTGCGATCTCTTCCTGGTTGTAGTTCAACCCATAGCCGCCGCGCAGCACGAATTTTCCGCGGAGCGTGCCCGGACTCCATGCGAAACCAACCTCCGGGCCGAAGTTGCCTTTCTGCGGAGTCCACAGATTGCCGCCGAGCTTCATGTTCAGTCCTGTGAACATTGCCGCCCCCGTGCCGAACTGAACGCTGTTCAGGTTGTTTTCCTTGGAAGACAGTGCGCCGAAGTAGGAGTAGCGCAAGCCGAGGTTCAAGGTGAGGTTGGGCCGGACTTTCCAATCATCCTGAATAAACACGCCGAAGATATCCTCGCGCTCGTCCTGTCGGTTAGTGGATGGCGTGCCGGTGAAGGGGTTGAAACTGCCGCTCTCCGTGTGGGGCGCATCGTTGAGGAAGTCCCACATGTTGTAGAAGTTATAGCTGGGACGCGCGGCGTAAGTCGGATTGTTCATGTAGTAGAGCCGCGTGAGGTCGCCACCGAATTTAATGGTGTGGTTGCCAGCTATTTTTGTCGCCACATCCTTGTAGCTGTAGGTCCACTGGTCGAAAACGCTCGGACCCGGTGCGCCAAAAAAGGACAGGCCGATGCTGCCGAGCGCGTCGACCTGGTCAGTAGGCAAACCGAAAGGCTCCTGCGGATTGGTGTTGATCTCGTTCCAGCGCCAGCCTGCCGCATTCGCGCGCGCTTCATTGAGGAAGGTGGGCGAAAAGGTGTGGTTGTAGATAGCGGAGAACGCATCGTTGATAGCGGAATGGTGGTACAGGTTGTAGGAGCGCACAGTGCCGTTATAGTTGGTGTTGGTAACAGGAACCCAGTAGATGGCGAATGCAGCGTGGTCTTTCGACGTGATGTCCGCGTCGAGGCGGCCGTTGTACTGCGCCTGGATCACCGACGTGGGATTTGTCGTGGCGTAGTCAGCCAGATCGGCCACGTTCGACAGACCGCCGCCGACGCCCGGGTTGTTGTTGCCGTGCCAGCCAAGATCCTGCGTGCCAAGGCCAGTTTTCAGAGGAGATCCGAGATTCAATCCCTGGCCAGCAATCGTCCGGCAGTTGACCCCTTCCACCAGCCCGACATTCGCGCATGTCTGGTTGATCAGCCCGGCAGAGCTGACCGTTCCGCCCGGAAAGCTCAGGAACTTCTGGGCGATGCTGTTGGCAGGAGCCAATGCCTGGAAGGCCGGGGTTTCATACCATCCCGTGCCTGTGACCACGGAGTGGTTCCGCTCCGTCTCATAAGCGAAGAACGCGAAGAGCTTGTTCTTCCAAAGTGGTCCGCCAACGCTGCCGCCAAGCTGGTTGAAGCGCTGAGAGTCCCTGAGCAGGCCGCGGCTCGCAGGCGTGCCGGAATTGTAGAATCCCGGACCGTTGTAGCGCTGGTACGCGTTCAGGCCAGGACGGTTGGCGCGGAAGAAGAAGCTGCCATGGAAATCATTGGTTCCGCTCTTCGATGTCACCTGGATCTGTGCGCCGCTGAAGCGACCGTTCTCCGCGTCGTATCCGTTCGATACGATCTTGACGCTTGCCACAGAATCCTCGGTCGGCGTGATGACGGACGTTCCACCCCATACCGCGCTGACCGTGCTGATGCCATCGATGCTGATGCTGTTGGTCTCGTACTGGCCGCCATTCGCAACCGCCTGCGGGCCGTTCTCCGTAGCGAAGATGCCGGTGCTCGCGCCAGAGCCGCCCGGCCCCTGCGAGCCCGGAAGCTTGTTGGTGCCTCCTCCCGCCCCCTGCGACCCATCGCCGAACACACCGGGGGCAAGTTGGATGAGCTGGAAGACGTCGCGCCCGGCAGACGGCATGTGCTGGATCTGGTCGCTGGTCACGGTTCCATTGATGGAAGCCGTCTCAGTATCGAGCGCGGGGATGGCATTGCCGGAAACCGTGACGCTGACCGTCGCCGCGCCGAGTTCCATCTGCACGTTCACCGCGTTGGCCTGCTCCGGGATAAGACGCACGTCCTGGATGACCTGCTTCTTGAATCCCTTGGCCTCGGCGGTCAGGGTGAAATGGTCGGGCGGCAGCGCATTGAAGTTGTACACGCCGCTTCCGTTGGAGATCGCGGTGAGGACGCGATTGGTCTCGGTGTCGGTCAAGGTGAGCGTTGCTCCCGGAATCACCTCGCCCTGAGGGTCGGTGACCGTGCCCTGAATGGAGGCCCGGAATTGCGCGTGTGCGAGAGGGGTGATGCAGGCCAGAAGGCCGGCGCAGGTCAGCCAGATGAACCATGCTGATAGTCTTTTTTGCATTTCGTGCCTCCAAAAAGTCTTGATTGACGCCAAATCTCAACAACTGATGTCGATACATCTGCAAGGTTCTGGAAAGTAGCTGAAGCGCCTTGAGACACTCCTCGTTGGGATGCCGTGCATGGGTAAAGCGGTAAGGTTTCCTGTGAACAATCTAGGCAATCGATTGCCTAATCCGGCATTCTCTTCATCCACACGCACGTCTGTCAAGCAACTTTTGAAAAAAGTTTGGCGTGGAGCCAATTCGCATGGGAGACTTGTCCCGTGACACGCGCAAAGAAAACGAAGAATCTCCCCGCAAAAGCAAGGAATCCTGCGCCTGATTCCACCCAGAAGCTCCAGGATCCTTCCGACTCGCTTGAGGCTCTGGATGTCCGTGCTCCCGAGGCGTGCGCTCCTCTACCCGATGGCGAGTCTCCGGCTCCATCCCGGCGAAGAACCACCGCAGCAGGAGCGCCCGCAGCCTCCGCAGCCACGACATCCGTCTCGCCTCCAGCGAGCTTGAAGAGCGTAGCTGCGCATCTGGGACTTTCAACCGCAGCGGTTTCGCGTGTGCTCAGCGGAGCGCCTGCGGCGCGATCCATTCCAGCGGCGACGCAGCAGCGCATTCTGGCCGCGGCCGAGCTGCTGAACTATCAGCCGAACATCTTCGGCCGTTCGCTCCGGAACCGGCGCAGCTTCACCATCGGCGTGATGGTTCCAGAGGTGAGTGAGGGATACGCGACGCTGGTGCTGAGCGGCATCGAGGAGCGGCTGCTGCAGGAAGGCTACTTCTACTTCGTCATCAGCCACCATCATCGTCCGGACCTGATCCACAAATACCAGCACCTCCTGCTGGCGAGAGCCGTGGAGGGCATCATCGCCGTGGACACGCCCGTGGAGCAACGCCTGTCCGTGCCGATGGTCACCGTCTCTGGCCACCACGAACGCGATGGCATCACGAATATCGTCCTCAACCACAAGCGCGCCGCCGCTCTGGCGCTGGAGCACCTGAGCGGCCTTGGGCATAAGCAGATCGCTTTCATCAAGGGGCAGGAGTTCAGTTCCGACACCGAAGCGCGCTGGCAGGCCATCCGCCA
>JAJZGF010000215.1 GCA_021805025.1 Acidobacteriota bacterium | reverse complement strand
GGGGCCGCATACTGTGGAATAATGATGCGCTTTGCCGGGATGGCGGAATCGGTAGACGCAGCGGACTCAAAATCCGCCGCCCTTAAAAGCGTGGGGGTTCGAGTCCCCCTCCCGGCACCAGGATTCAGTTCACAGCAGTCCGTATTCGTTCAGAAGCCCCTAAGAAATCAACAGCTTAGGGGCTTTTTATTTCCGCATTCATCCGCAGCTTTCCGCCCGCATCCGGGGGTATCGTGGGGTATGATCCGGGGTATTCCGATACCCCTCGCCACCGATACCCCAAATGCTCTCTGATGCCAAGCTGCGGGCGCTGAAGCCCCGAGACCAATCCTACCGCGTCACCGATGAGCGCGGCCTGTATGTGCAGGTCTCCACCAGTGGTGCGCGTCTTTGGCGCTTCAAGTACACCTTCGACGGCAAGGAAAAGCTGCTCGCCATCGGCCAATACCCCGATGTGCCCCTGTCCCTGGCGCGAGAGCGGCGCGATGAAGCGCGCAAACTTGTGGCGCAGGGCATCGACCCCTCGGCGCACAAGAAGGCAGCCAAGAACGCGGGGGACGGGACATTCGAGGCGGTGTTCAGGGAGTGGCTGGACAAGCAGAAGTCGGCCTTGACGGCAAACACCCATACGAACAAGCAGCAGCGCATGGAAACCAACGCCCTGCCCTACATTGGTCACCTGCCCGTGGCTGAGGTCAAGGCGCCGCATGTGCTGGCCATCATCAACCGCATCGAAGCGCGCGGCCTGGGCGAGACGGCGCGACGCGTGGTGCAGATCATCGGGCAGGTCATGCGCTACGCCGTGGCCACCGGGCGTGCGCAAAGCGATCCCACGCCGTCCCTGCGCGGCGCGTTGAAGCCTGTCGTGGTCAAACATCGCGCGGCCATCACCGACAAGAACTCGCTGGCCACCTTTCTCAAAGCCGCCAACGCTTACCCGGCGTCGCCCATCGTGCGCGCAGCCCTGCTGCTGCAAACCATGCTGTTCGTGCGCCCGGGAGAGCTGCGCCAGGCCGAGTGGGCTGAGATCGACCTCAAGCGCGCCGTGTGGAAGGTGCCAGGGGAGAAGATGAAAATGCGCGACCCGCACATCGTGCCGCTGCCCACACAGGCTGTGGCGATTCTCAAGGACCTGCATGCGCTCACGGGCAGCAGCCGCTGGGTGTTTCCTTCGCCGCGCTCCCTCGGCACCCGGACCGAGCGCCCCATGAGCGAGAACGCCGTGCTGGTTGCCCTGCGCGCCATGGGCTTTGAAAAGGACATGGTGACAGGCCATGGCTTTCGGGCCACCGCGCGCACCTTTCTGGATGAAGAGTTGCGCTTTCGCCCTGAGGTGGTTGAGATGCAACTGGCGCACTCAGTGCGCGATCCGCTGGGCCGGGCCTACAACCGCACGAAGTATCTTGAAGAACGCGCGGCAATGCTGCAGGCCTGGGGCGATTGGTTGTGGAAGCTGGCGGGGTTGGAGACAGATTGACCTTTCACGCGAGATGCATCCATGAAGGCGGCGGTGACGGTCGAGCGCGTGGCTATCATCAGGCGATTCTCCGTCCCACTTCCGCTCTCCGAACGCACACATGCCCTTCCTCGATTGGGTCAACAAGAATCAGGCCAAGGAAACGTCCCGTGACGTGCCTTACCACCTGCTCCACCAAGAACAGACCTACGGCGACGCTGCTGACAACCTGCTGATCCAGGGCGACAACCTGCTTGCCCTCAAGGCTCTGATTCCGTTCTATGCGGGCCAGGTGAAATGCATCTTCATCGACCCGCCGTACAACACACAGAGTGCGTTCGAGCACTACGACGATAAGCTCGAACACAGCCAGTGGCTGTCGATGATGTATCCCCGCTTGGTGCTGCTGCGCGAGCTGCTGACCGAGGACGGCTCGATCTGGGTGACCATCGACGACAACGAGGCGCACTACCTCAAGGTGTTGATGGATGAGGTGTTTGGACGGGGATCGTTCATCGCAGATATTGCATGGAAACGGCGTGATGGAGCCCCGAATGATAGAAAAATCGGCGCTACATACGACCACATTTTTGCTTTTGCAAAGACGCGGTTTGCGAATTCGAGAAAGACGCTGGCCGAAGATGCCTTTAATCTGATGCAGCGAACGGAGAAGGCCGATGCCCAATATCGAACCTATGAAGAGCCGTTCGGATTTGATGAGAGAGGCCCGTTTCGAAAGGTTGATTCAACTGGCAATGCCAAGGGAGGACGATATGTGGAGAGTCTAATTTACCCCGTCAAAAATCCGTTCACTGGCGAGGAGGTCTGGCCACGGAAAGGTCGTTGCTGGGTTTACAAAAAGGAAGAAATGCTCACGATGGTGGCTGAACGGCGTTTTTTTTGGGGAAAGGACGGGAAAGCTGGAACACCAATGAGAAAGCTGTTCAAGACGGAAGCCAAGAGCGGCATGTCGGCGCCCACGATTTGGGATGATGTTGGACTGAATCAGCATGCCGCGCGCGAGATTGAGCTGTTGTTTGGTGAGAAGGCCTCGTTTGAGACGCCGAAGCCCGAGGGGTTGATGAAGCGCATCATTGAAGTTGCCACCAACCCCGGCGACCTCGTCCTCGACTCCTTCCTCGGCTCTGGCACCACTGCCGCTGTGGCCCACAAGATGGGCCGCCGCTGGATTGGCATCGAGATGGGCGAGCATGCCCGCACGCACTGCATCCCGCGCCTGAAGAAGGTCATCGACGGCGAGCAGGGCGGCATCAGCGAAGCCGTGGGCTGGAAAGGCGGTGGCGGCTTCCGCTTCTACACCCTGGGTGAGACGGCCTTCGACGCCCATGGTCACATCAACGCCGCTGTGCGCTTTGCCACGCTTGCCGCCTATGTCTGGCACCTCGAAATGGGCGAGCCTGGCGCGCAAAGCTTCGACTCTCCCCTGCTCGGCATCCACAACGGCACGGCCTACTACCTGCTCTACAACGGCATCCTGGGCGACCGCAGGCCCGCCGGCGGCAATGTGCTCACCCAGCCCGTCCTGCAGCACTTGCAGGCCCTGGCCGCGCACGCCGGCCCGAAGGTGATCTACGGCGAGAGCAGCCGCCTTGGCCCAGCTCGACTTGCTGCGGAGGGCATCACCTTCAAGCAGATCCCCTACGACATCAAGATGCGTTGACCGTCATGCTCACACTCAAGACTTACCAGCAGCAGACGCTCGATACGCTCACCTCCTTTTTTCAGCGCTGCCGCATCGAGCCTGTTGCCGATGCGTTCGCTGCAGCCATCGCCCAGCAAGAACGCACGGTGCCCTACCAGGCGATCTTCGGCGACACGCCAGCCGTGTGTCTGCGCATCCCCACGGGTGGTGGCAAGACCTTGCTGGCCGCGCACTGCATCGCTTCGGCCGCCAGCAACCTGATCGACACCGACGCCCCCGTGGCCCTGTGGCTCACGCCCTCTGACACCATCCGCAGCCAGACCCTCGACGCCCTCGCCAATGTGCGCCACCCCTACCGCCAGGCCCTCGCCCATGCCTTCGGCGACCGGGTGCAAGTCTGTGATCTGGAGAGCCTGCAAACCATCAGCCCGCAGGACGTGGGCAAGGCGGCCGTCGTAGTGGTCGCCACCATCCAGAGCTTTAACGTCAGCAACACGGCCCAGCGCAATGTCTATGCGTTTTTCGAGGAACTAGCCCCGCATTTCGACAACCTGCCGCCGCACCTCACGCAGGGGCTGGAGAAGGTCACCGCAGCCGATCTGGCAAGTCAGCCCTACCTGACGGAGAAGGACATCGGGCGGGTGAAGCATTCAGTCGCCAACTGGCTGCACATGCAGCGCCCCGTGGTCATCGTGGACGAAGCGCACAACAACCGCACCGAGCGCTTCTTCCAGACCCTCGGGCGCGTGAATCCGAGCTGCATCATCGAACTGACCGCCACGCCCGTTGCCGGCAACAATGTGCTGTATCACGTCAGCGCCCAGGAGCTCAAGGCCGAGCAGATGATCAAGCTGCCCGTTGTGCTCGCGGAGCATCCGCAGGGCTGGCAAGAGTGTGTGGCCGACGCCATCCACACACGCGATCAGCTGGAGCAAACTGCGGCAGCAGAGGCTGACTACATTCGCCCCATCGTCCTGATCCAGGCGGCACCCAAGGGCAATGAGGCTACGGTCGATGTGGTGCGCCAATACCTGGTTGATGAGCAGCACATCACAGAGGACCAGATTGCGGTGGCCACCGGGTCACAGAAGGAACTCGACGGCATCGACCTGTTCGACCGTGCCTGCCAGATTCGCTACGTCATTACCGTGGAAGCCTTGAAGGAAGGCTGGGATTGCTCCTTTGCCTATGTGCTGGCGTCGCTCCAGTCGGTGAACTCCGCCAAGGACGTTGAGCAGCTGCTCGGCCGCGTGCTGCGCATGCCCTATGCACGCTCGCGCCAGCAGGAGGCCCTGAACAAGGCGTATGCCCACATCATTGCCGAGAACTTTGCCCAGGCGGCGTCCACGCTCAAGGACCGCATGGTGCAGAACATGGGCTTCGAGCGCTTCGAGGCTGCAGCCGCTTTGCTGCCTCAGGCACCGCTCGATCTACAAGGTGGACAGGGCCGTGGTCCAACGCCTGTGCCTGATTTCACAATCCAGCTCTCCCAGTCCCCGGACACCCAGCACTGGCCCGAGGCGGTGCGTCAGGCCGTGGAAATTCGGCCCACGACGCAAGGTGCAACCCTCGTGCTGCGAGGCGATCTTGGGGCCGACACGCTGGCTCAGGCGCAAACCTTTGTGGAGAACACCGTGCCCGTGCGTGAGCGCGAGAAGGTGCGCGATCAGTTCGATGAATTCCGCGCCATGCGCCAGGCCCTGCGCGCGCCGGCACAGCTGGGCGAAGCCTTCCCCGCCATCCCTCAGCTTTGCCTGAATCTGGATGGCCACCTGGAAACCGTCGAGCGCGAGACCCTGGCCAGTCTCGGGGACTGGAATCTTGCCGCACAGCCTGCGCAGTTGGCCGGATTCAACATCGTCGAGACGGTCAACACCTTCGAGATCGACATGGACGGCGCACGGCTCAAGTGGGGCGTGATCGATACGGCGCAGCTTCACCTCGATGATGCGCCCAGTCATGTCTCCAAGCAGGATCTCGTGAGCTGGCTTGACCGACAGCTTCGCCAGCCCGATGTGTCCCAGCCGCAGATGCAGGCGTACCTTGTGCGGATGGTGGACCATTTGATCCATGACCGGGGCATGACCCTCACCGCCTTGGTTCGAGCCCGCTTCCAGCTCGGCCAGGCCATCGAGGCCGAGGTCAAGCGACGACGCCAGAACGCGGTCGAGCATGGCTTTCAGCTGCGGCTGGCGGACATGACCGTACCCCAGCCTGCCGATATGCCGCATCACAGCTTCGGGTTCCAACCCGGCACCTATCCGGCGCGCAACGTGTATCACGGCAGCTTCGAGTTCAGGAAGCACTTCTACCCGATGATCCACGACTTGCGCGAGAAGACCGCAGGCGGCGTGCAGTCCGAGGAGTTCGCCTGCGCATTGGCCATCGAGGCGCATCCCCAGGTCAAGTTCTGGATCCGCAACATTGAGCGCGAACCCAAGCTCTCTTTCTGGCTGCCCACGGCCACCGACTACTTCTATCCCGACTTCGTGGCCGAACTCACCGATGGCCGCATTCTGGCCGTGGAGTACAAGGGCCAGCCCTACGCCACCAACGATGATTCCGAAGAAA
>JAJZGF010000214.1 GCA_021805025.1 Acidobacteriota bacterium | reverse complement strand
ATGCCCGACACACACCTAGCGGCTGCGTATGTAGCGGCCGGTGGCAAGATCGAGCAGAACGTCAATCGCGTCCCCTCGATCGATTCTCGGGAATGCGTCAGGGATGCGATCGAAGCCTACCTCAAGAGCTGCTCAAAGCCTCAGGGCAAATCCGGCTACGGCCTGGCACCGCGCACATCGGAAAGCTACGAATGCCGTCTTGGATTCCTGACTGAATTCAGACCTGAAGTATTCCTGGATGAGGTCAACGCTGGTTCATGGACGAATTCCTCGGATCTCTCCGCGAACCCGAGAAGGATCTATCGGATCGAACCTGCTACAACATCATGCAGGCCATTAGCACGTTTCTTCTCAAGAACGGCATCGGCGGCTTTGCTTGAGGCGGCATGAGTCGGCGTTCATCTCCAGGATGTGGACGTGGTGGGTGATGCGGTCGAGCAGGGCGCCGGTCAGTACTTCTGCACCGAGGGATCGATCTCGTCGGCCCACGCCAGAATGCCGCCTGCGACGTTGGCCACGTTGGGATAGCCTGCCTGCTTCAGAAACTCCGCAATCTTCTGGCTGCGCGCGCCAGAGCGGCAATGCACCACCACCTCGCGCTCACGGTCGATCTCGTGCAGGCGCTGCGGCACGTCGTTCTGCGGAATCAGCTTTCCGCCGATCTGCGCAATCTGGTACTCGTAGGGCTCGCGCACGTCAATCAACTGCACATCTTCGCCCGCGTCGATCCGCTGCTTCAGCTCTTTCACCGTCATCTGCGGAATTCCGTTCTTCAACCTCTTCTCCTCCTTGGTCTCCGGCACAATGCCGCAGAACTGCTGATAATCAATTAACTCGGTCAGGGTCGGATTCGTTCCGCAAACCGGGCAATCCGGATTTCTGCGCAGCTTCAGCTCGCGAAACTTCATCTCCAGCGCATCCACCAGCAGCAGACGCCCGGCGAGCGAGTTGCCCTTGCCCAGGATCAGCTTGATGACCTCGGTGGCCTGCATGATGCCCACCAGCCCGGGCAGGATGCCCAGAACGCCGCCCTCGGCGCAGCTCGGCACAAGGCCGGGCGGTGGCGGCTCCGGATACAGGCAGCGGTAGCACGGTCCGTCCGCCGTGGCAAAGACGCTGGCCTGGCCCTCAAAACGGAAGATCGATCCGTAGACATTGGGCTTGCCCAGCAGCACGCAGGCGTCGTTCACCAGGTAGCGCGTGGGAAAATTGTCTGTGCCGTCGGCCACAATGTCGTAGTCACCCAGGATCTCAAGGGCGTTGGCGCTGGTCAGCATGGTTTCGTGCTTCACCACATTTAGCGCGGGATTGAGGGCCTTCAGCTTCTCTTCTGCAGAGTCCAGCTTCTTGCGTCCAATGTCTTTGGTGGAGTGGATGATCTGGCGCTGCAGATTGCTCGCGTCCACCACGTCAAAGTCCACCAGGCCCAGCGTGCCAACGCCCGCCGCGGCCAGATAAAAGGCCAGCGGCGACCCGAGCCCGCCGGTGCCCACACAGAGCACGCGGGCTGCCTTCAGCTTGCGCTGACCCTCCATGCCTACCTCGGGCAGGATGAGGTGGCGCGAGTAGCGCGAGAGGTCGTCGGTAGTCAGTTCCGGCAGCGGGATGGATTCAACGGGAGTTGCCATTGCAGTATGCACGATTGCATCCCGGCGCAGCATAAAGGCCGCGGGACGCACCTCTCTTAGCGGGCGGTCCCGCCTGCGATGGAAGGAATGATCGACAGCGTATCTGTGGCGCGCACCGACGTGTCTTCCTTCGCCGGAAGATAGCGCACATCTTCGTCGTTCAGATACAGGTTAACAAAGGCGCGAACCTTGCCTTCGCCGGTGAACAGGTGCTGGCGCAGCTCGGGATTGGCCTCGGTGAGTTGCGCCAGCGCGGCGGCAATGGTGCCCGCCTCAATCTCCACGGCATTTTTGCCCCCGACGTAAGAACGCAAGGGGGTGGGGATGTAAATCGTCATGGGGAAGCCTCGTAGTCTCTCATTCAATAGGATGACGCAGAACACCGTTTGGAAGCCAGAAATACCGGACGACTCCGTCTCCGGAGCAAAAACACAGCGACTCCGGTGAGGCCGGAGCCGCTGTGCGAATTTGTCGCGGCAGGGTCGCGACCCTTTATTGCTTTGCTTTCCTGGCGTCGACAGCCAGCTTGGCCGCGGGAGCTTCTGCCTTGGGCTTCCAGAAGCCGGGATCGGCCTTCACCCACTCATCCGCCGGATAACTCTGCTTGGGGTTGACGGCAAACAGCTCGCTGTCGCCACGGTCCACAGCTGCGGCAACAAGTTCATCGAACTTCTTCAAACCTGCCGGGCCGCCCATCGCAGCCACCCACTTCTTGCTGTCGGTGATGCTGTTGTCAATGTCGGCCATCGATTTGTCGGCGGTAAGAATGAGATAAGTGCCGTCCTCCGCGCCATAAGAGATGTCATACATACCCCAGTGGGCGCCGGTTCCGGCCTTGTCGTGGCCATCTTTGACCATCTTGAGGAGCTCATGCCAGTCCGCGGTGTGGCCGGGCTTTACGTGGTAGATCGAGGCCTCCAGATACCGGACCTCACCGTTCGGAGGACGCGAGTGGTAGCTCAAATCCTTGTCGTAGGTGTAAACCACCTGATCCATGCCGTCGAGCAACTCGCCATCGGCCACTCCGGCATGTTCCAGCTCGGCAGAGAGTGTTGTGTTTTTGCTCACGGCCTTGCTGTCGGCTTCCCACGCCGCAAAGCTGTCATACCAGGTCAAATAGAGGCAACGGGCCTTGCCGGACATGGAGCAGAAACCTGTGTAGTGCGTCGGCCACTTGGCGCGGGACATGGCGGCTGGAAAGGCCAACTCAGTCTTGTCATGCAGCGCGCCCTGCTTGCCGGGCTTTACAAATTCGCGCTGAATCTGCAGCACCCTGGTCTCGGTTGGGGTTGAAGATGAGTCTTGCTGCGCTGCGGCCCACACACCGCCAGCCGCCGCGATGGACAATCCAAACGCAAAGAAACGGATTCCCCTCATAGAGAGCTGCCTCCTTGACTTGCTCGGAGATCACGCGCGAACGGGGGAGAACCGGGGAGGAAAACGCGTGTGTTCAACGGCGTGAGCGATACTAGCCCTGCGTTTTCATGCTTTAAAGACAAATATTGACGAAGCTTAAAGACACCGCGGTGGGTCACGCCGGACGGGATTCCGTCCTTGCCTCTTCCACCTGGATCGTCTGCGGCTCGAAGCGCTTGTCCTCTTCCGTTGCGCCCGCCAGCAGAAACGAGTTTGTGACGGCGGCCTTGCCCTGGGCCACTTCGGTGATTACATAGCAGCAGCCCAGCCAGTGCGCCTCGGCAAAGTCGGTGGCCGACCATTGCGCCGGATGGTCGGGATGCGAGTGATAGAAGCCCGCAATCTCCAGCCCCTGTCGCCGCGCCTCACGCTCAATCTTCACCAGCTCAATCGGGGCAATCTGGTAGCGGTTATGCGCTGAGTCGGTGCGCGTGTTGCCGGCGCGCACGGCTGTTGCCACGCTCCAGCCCTGCGCCGCCGGCTGACCCAGCAGCGCGCCGCAGCACTCATGCGGATAGGTCTCTTCGCCGTGAGCGCGGAGGGCGTCATAGACGGCGCGCGGCATTCGCAGAACACTCATTGCTCCTCCCAGAATCGCTCGCTCAGGTAGCGGTCGCCGGAGTCGGGCAGCACGGTGACCAGCATGGCCGCGCGGCCTGCTGCAGCCTCCTCCCCGGCAATCCGCAGGCATGCCACGATCGCCGCCGCACCGGAGATGCCCACCAGCAGGCCTTCCTCGCGCGCCAGCCGCTTGGCCATGGCGTAGGCCGCCTCGGTTTCAACCTCGACGATGCGGTTGGCGAGGTGCGGGTTATAAATCGCCGGCACCATCGAGGACTTCATGTGCTTCATCCCTTCCAGCCCGTGGAAGGGAGAATCCGGCTGCACAGCGATGGACCGCAGCGCCGGGTTGTGCTCCTTGAGCCGCCGCGTTGTGCCCATCAAGGTGCCGCTGGTGCCCATGCCGGCCACAAAGTGGGTGAGCCGGCCGCCGGTCTGCGCCAGAATCTCCGGACCCGTGCCGCGATAGTGCGCCATCCAGTTGGCGTCGTTGGAGTACTGGTCGGCATAGAAGTAGCGCGCGGGATCGTTGCCGGCCAACTCGCGCGCGCGCTGGATCGCCCCGTCCGGTCCCAGGGCCGGATCGGTCCACTCGATCTGAGCGCCATAGGCAGCAAGAATCCGCTTGCGCTCCGGCGAAACATTGCCGGGCATTGCCAGCGTGACCGGAAAGCCGAGCGCGGCGCCCAGCATGGCATAGGCGATGCCGGTGTTGCCGCTGGTGGCGTCCAGCAGCGTCTTGCCTGGTGTCAGCAGACCGCGGGCTTTTGCCTCGGCCACCATGGAGGCCGCGGCGCGGTCTTTTACGCTGCCGCCGGGGTTGGTCCACTCCGCTTTGGCCAGCAGGGTAATGCCCGGCAGGCCGCGCACCATCTGCTCCAGGCGCAGCAGCGGCGTATTTCCGATGCGCTCGGGCAGCGTCATTCCCGGCGCGCGATGCTGGCTCTCGATCACCATGCGTGAATTGCGGGCTCCGCTCCCGGTGTGCGAGATTGGAGGAGTGGGGATTGCACACCGTTCCCCTCCATTATCTTCGCAGACAGGAAAGCATCCATGGCCGTCAAGCCCCTCATTCCCGGTTTTGAGCAACTCAGCGCGGCGCTTCGCGCTCATTCGTTTGAGATCACCCCCTACGCAGGCGTGCCCTCTGGCGTGCTGGTTGCCAAGCGCGGCGTGGCAGCCGTCCTGGCCCCCGCGCAGGAAAAGGGCGAACCGGCGACGGTCGCCATCCACCCTGGGGTGCTGGTACGGGGAGAGGTGGCGCGGCTGCTCGATCGCGGCTATCAGAAGTTTATTAAGACCGCCCAATATGAGCTGCCGGCGACGGCCAGCCAATTGCACGCAATTCATGCGTTCACTGAGGAGCTGAAGCAGTTGACCGGGGAGAACTGTCTCTACAATGAGTCGCTTGGCACCACCAGCGATCTCTACCGGTACGACCGCTTGAAGGGCCGGGAAGCAGAGCAACCTGCGCCTGCGCGTCCTTGGGAACTGGCCGGGGGACATTGAGTCCAGCCCCGCCATTGCAGGCGGGGAGAGCCATGGACGAAAGCCGGAGCGAAGCAGACCAGAAGCCGGATCGACGCGAACATCCGCGCTATGACGTGGACGGCAACGCCACTATTTATCTGCTGAAGATGGCCTCGATGCTCCGCGGGCGCATTCTGGACATCAGCCTTGGCGGTTGTCGCATCCAGACGCTTCAACGCTTCCCGGTCGGCATCTATTGCCGTGTTGAGACTGAGTTTAGCCTGGACGGAATTCCATTCCGTCTGGTCGGGGTCACGCAGTCCATCCACAACCGCAACACGATCGGCATTCGCTTTTTGGATATGAGCGAGCGCAAACGCGAGCAGCTCGTGCAGTTTGTGAGGGAGATCGAGGGCCAGCGCGCAAAGGGCAGGCGGGCGGATGCGGTTGCCTCCAATCCCGATCTGGATTCGGGAGGAAAGGCCGGAGCGGGTCGCGGGAGCGACGGCTAGCTAGTGTATCGAGTCATTAATTCACTAAACAAATAGTGACAAGGTGTGTCTAACATGACAGGAGCGAGGTCATGAGACGAGGGCGCCGATTGCCGCTGTTGGAACT
>JAJZGF010000213.1 GCA_021805025.1 Acidobacteriota bacterium | reverse complement strand
ATCCTTCGCCTGGCTGGAAAAATGCCGCCGGCTATGGAAGAACTGTGAACGCAAGCTCAACACCAGCCTCCAAATGGTCCACGTGGCTTTCCTTAGACTGCTACTCAGGAGATCGTAAACAGGCTCTAACGAAGGGCTCGCGGGCATAGAGAGAACGACATCGTTGCCCACCATGCCTGTAGAAGGCAGCCAAAACGAAACGGAGCCGCTCGGCAATGAGCGGCCCCGTTTCTTGCGCGTGATCCTTGTGCCTATGCGGGTGAGGGCGAACCTTCCGGGAAGGTCCCGGAGCCACCGCGGCTCTCAGGCTTCAGAACCTGCTGACCGCCGCTGCCTCCAGTGTCGCTGGGGGAGGCCAGCACGGAGCGGATCGGTGGCAGTTGCTTGCCCTCGATGAGCATCTTCACCTCTTCGGCGTCAATCGTCTCTCGCTCCAGCAGGGCTGCGGCAATGCGGTGCATCGCATCCTTGTTGGCATCCAGAATGCTGCGTGCCGATTGATAAGCCTCGTCGATCAGCCGGCGTACCTCCTGATCGATCTGGCGCGCCGTCTCTTCGCTGAAGTCACGGTGCTGGGCGATCTCGCGACCCAGGAATATCTGCTCTTCCTTCTTGCCGAAGGTCAGCGGGCCAAGGCGGCTCATCCCGTACTCGCACACCATGCGGCGAGCCAGATCTGTGGCCGTCTCAATATCGCTGCCCGCTCCCGTGGACATCTGGTTGAGGAATATTTCCTCGGCCACCCGGCCACCGTAAGCCGTTGCAAGACGCGTCTCAAGATACTCGCGGGTGTAGTTGTGGCGATCATCGGGTAGATAGACCGTAACGCCCAGCGCCATGCCCCGGGGGATAATGGTGACCTTGTGGATGGGGTCGGAGTGGTCGCGCATGATCGAAACCAGCGCGTGGCCGGCCTCGTGATACGCCGTCACCCGCTTTTCCTCGTCGGTCAGCAGCATGGACTTGCGTTCGGCGCCCATCAGCACCTTGTCCTTGGCCAGCTCGAAGTCGTACATCGTGACCTGCTTGCGATTCACGCGCGCGGCGTTCAGCGCAGCTTCGTTCACCATGTTGGCGAGATCGGCGCCGGAGAAGCCCGGTGTTCCGCGCGCCAACACGTTCAGATTGACATCGTCGGCCACAGGAACCTTCTTGATGTGAACGCGCAAAACTTCTTCGCGCCCGCGCACATCGGGCAATCCGACAACCACGCGACGGTCAAAGCGTCCCGGACGCAGCAGCGCCGGGTCCAGCACATCCGGCCGGTTCGTGGCCGCCACCAGGATGACGCCGTCGTTCGACTCAAATCCGTCCATCTCAACAAGCAACTGATTCAGGGTCTGTTCACGCTCGTCGTGTCCGCCACCCAGGCCCGCGCCGCGATGGCGCCCCACGGCGTCGATTTCGTCGATGAAGATGATGCAGGGAGCGTTCTTTTTGCCCTGCTCAAACAGGTCGCGCACGCGGCTTGCGCCCACGCCCACGAACATCTCCACGAAGTCCGAGCCGGAGATCGAGAAGAACGGTACATTGGCTTCGCCGGCTACGGCACGCGCCAGAAGGGTCTTGCCGGTTCCGGGAGGTCCAACCAGAAGTACGCCTTTGGGAATGCGTCCACCCAGCTTCTGGAACTTCTGCGGCTCGCGCAGATACTCGATGATCTCCTTCAGCTCTTCCTTCGCCTCATCCACGCCGGCCACGTCCTTGAACGTCACCTTCTTCTGCTGCATGGAGAGCAGACGCGCGCGGCTCTTGCCGAACGACAGCGCCTTGTTGCCGCCCGACTGCATCTGTCGCAACATGAAGAACCAGATGGCGATGAGCAGGATGATCGGTCCCACATTCAGCAGCAGGGGCAGCAGGATATTGTTCTGCGGATCCTTCAGAGTGAAGGAAACCTTGGCCGCATGCAGCTTGTCGATCAGCGTATCCGTGCTCTGCGGAATGGTGGTGTGGAACTGATCCTTGGGCGCGGCCTTCATGTGGCCGTGGAGCTCCGTGCCCTGCAGCGTGACATCCTGCACCTGCCCTGCGTCGATCTTGTCCAGCAGGTCGGAGTAGGAGACCTCCGTGTCTTTCCCCATGCTGGTCCCGCGCTGCACAACACCCCAGAGCAGCATGAGGCAGATGAGAATAAAGACCCAGAACATGATCGTTTTGACGGTCGAATTCACCAGGATTCCTCTTTCCCGGCAGCAAATGAGGCCTTCGACAACACCCACCCCTGCCTTACTCACCTATTTAGACGCTCCGCACTGGCCTGAAGTCACAGAAAGTACGGCCTGCATGGCAGGGACACCAACCCCCACCCGCCCGATGAGCAGTTCCTCAAATTGTACTCTGAACCGAATGAAAGCGACGAGGAATCCTAGCCGCAGGGCCCAGCAACCGCCCGGAGAATTCTGATCCGCCACCTGGGTCTACCCTCGGCCGGTTGCTATCTCCTGCGCGAGGACGTGGAGCCCCGGCTCCGGTTCCACCTCCACGCCTCGCATCCACACGATGCGCCCGGCAAGCTCCAGAACAGGCCAACGGCTTCGATCAGTGCCCGTAACTCGCAACCTTTCAATCACTTCCTTCACCTTCTTCGAACTGCTTGAGTAGCGCAATCGCACCCGGTCTCCGGCCTTCCATGCGCGAAGAAGCGCCGTACGCGCGACCGACGAATGCTCGCCCGCCGGCGCATCCGCATCAACCCGCAGGCAAAGACCAAATGCCCGCGCCTCCACCTGACCGGGGACCTCGAAGGAATACGCGAGGACTGACTCTTTCCCCTCCGCCGCTGCGCCCATGCCCAAGCGCAGCTCACGTGGCGTCCGCTCCGCCCTCAAGTTCTGGGCCATTTCCCGCTTCTGCCCGGCCTTGCCGTGCAGCGCCAAGGTCCGCAGAGCTTCAGGCGCCTCAAAATCCGGCGCTGCGCCCAGTTCGCGGGCGACATATCGTAACAGGCGCCGTTGCATGGCTACCGGCAAAGCGGCCAGCCGCGTCACGTCGAGCGCCAACCCTTCGCTCGCTGCCCGGCCGCCGCCGCGCACGGGGCGCCCGCGCAAAATCAACTGCGGAGCCAGGCGCGCGAGCTCAGCCTTCCACCAGGCCTCTTCCTCGCGGGCCAGTTCGGCCATCTGTGCCAGGTGCGCACGCAGTTTCGGGTTCCAACTCTCCAGCAGCGGCAGCAGTTCATGTCGAATGCGGTTGCGGGTATAGGTCAGGTGTCGGTTGGAGGAGTCTTCACGCCACGGCTGACCCACTCCGTGCAGGTAGGCTTCAATTTCGCCCCGAGTGGTCGCCAGCAGCGGTCTGACGATTCGCCCTTCGGGAAACTCCGCAACGGGATGAATACCCGCCATACCCTCGGTCCACGCCCCGCGCAGAAATTTGGCAAGTACCGTCTCGGCCTGGTCGTCCAGAGTGTGCGCCGTGGCCACGGCGTCCACCTCACCGGCAGCCATGAGCGCGCGAAACCAGCCATAGCGCAACCGTCGCGCCGCTTCCTCAATGCTCTCGCCCGGCTTACCCGGCCCTGGCTGCGCTGCATCCGCCGTATTCACGCGATGCTCGTGAAACGGCACACCCAATCCGGCAGCCAACTCCCGCGCAAAGACCATGTCCGCATCCGCTTCGGCGCCGCGTAAGCCGTGATGCAGGTGCGCCGCATGCAGCACAATGCCCAGTTCCCTGCTCCGCTCCGCAATCGCTCGCAACAGGGCAACAGAGTCCGCTCCCCCCGACAGCCCCACGCCCAGCCGCAGGCCGGGCCGCAGCAGAGACGTGTTTATGGATAGCAAGGCTCGCACCTCTGCGATGATAGCGCCTTATCGCCGCGATTTTCTGCGCGCCCTGTCCCGCGGCCCGCCGCCGATGTATACTCCACAAGTTATGCAGGTATTCGCAATTCTTCCCGCCGCGGGCCTGGGAACCCGTATGGCAGGCCCGCAGCCTAAACAATTTCTCTCCCTTGCCGGGCTTCCCATCCTGATCCACTCGCTCCGCGCCTTTGCGGCGGTTGAGCACGTCACCGCCATCTATGTGGCAGTGCGCAAGCCGGAGATGGAGCGCGTGGCAGCGCAGGTAGCCGAGTTCGGCTTTTCCGGGCGCGTTCACGTGGTGGAAGGCGGTGACAACCGCCAGGAGTCGGTCGCTCACGCGCTCGCCGCGCTGCCGGCCGCGGCAGACGACATCGTTCTGGTCCATGACGCCGTTCGCCCGCTTATTGATGCCGCTACCATCGAGCGCACCATTGATGCCGTGGAGCAGCACGGCGCCGCTATCGTCGGTATGCCTGCGGTGGACACCATCAAACAGGTAGAGCGCACCGCACACGGCGCCTTGATTACCGCGACAATTCCACGCGAATTTGTGGTTCTGGCGCAGACCCCGCAGGGATTCCGCTTCGGCCTGCTGCAAATGGCGTTTGCCGAGGCCACGGCAGACGGCTTTGTCGGCACCGATGAGGCTTCCGTGGTGGAGCGTGCCGGGCTTCCAGTCGCCGTCGTGCCGGGTTCTCAGGTTAATCTGAAGATTACCCAGCCGGGCGATCTGGAGTTGGCCGAGTTCTACCTGCGCCAGCGCTCGCGCTGAAATGGGCGCGGAGAACCAAGCGGATGACCGACACACGAATCGGATTTGGCTTTGACTCACACGAATTCAAGCCGGGTGTGCCCCTGCATATCGGTGGACTCAAGCTCGATCACCCCGAAGGCCTGGCTGGCCACTCCGACGGCGACGTGCTGCTACACGCCATTACCGATGCCCTGCTGGGCGCAGTGGCCGCGGGCGACATCGGCAGCTTTTTCCCTCCCGGCGACCCACGCTGGAAGAACGCCGACTCCGCCATCTTCCTCAACCTGGCCATGGAAGAGCTGCAGAACGCCGGCTACCGCATCGTCAACATTGACACCACGCTGGTGCTCGCCGCGCCGAAGATCGCACCGATCGCAGGCGAATTGCGCGCACGCATCGCCGACCTGCTTTGCATCGGCATTGACCGCGTGAGCGTGAAGGCCAAAACACCCGAAGGTCTTGGCCTCGACCACGTGGCACAGTGCCATGCCGTCGCACTCGTCGAGCGCGTCACTGACCCCGATGAGTTGAAGAGCATGAGCGCCGTCATCGAAAGTCAGCGCCAGCTTGAAGACGTGGTCGAGGACCTTTTGAGTTCAGTACACGGTGTGCCCAAGAAGCGCGTCGCGCCGGTGTACGATACCGAGGACATTACATAAGACATGCCTTCGGGCAGAGCCGGTGCGTGGCGGTGGCTGCGGATTGCAGACGTAGTCCGCCAACCTGCAAAATTCCCGTTGCGGTTTTCCGCGCCCCGCCGTACCGTTGCGGAGACATCCATTCCAGCTTTGGAGTTCTCCGATGCTTATTGCGTTCTACCTGATGCAAAGCCGGCCCGATCCCGCCCAAGTACAAAAGACGGCAATGGCCATCCTGGCCTTGATGCCCATTTTCATCCTGCTGGGCCTGGCCATTGTCATCGTACCTTTCTGGTTCATCTGCAAGAAGGCAGGGTTTTCGCCCTGGCTTGCGCTGCTCAACATCATTCCCTTCGGCGGGCTCATTCTGATGTACATTCTGGCCTTTTCTGAGTGGAAAGTTGTGCCCGCCCCGCAACCGGGCTGGCCGCCCACGCCGCCCGCGCCTCCGCGGTTCTAGCAGCGAAAGCTGATAGCATCGAAAAAGAAAATAATTCGACGATGAGATC
>JAJZGF010000212.1 GCA_021805025.1 Acidobacteriota bacterium | reverse complement strand
GTTAGCACCTGGCACTACCTGCAAGCCTCCCCCATCCAGGGCGATTGCCCTTGCCTACATCTTGTACCGGCCGAGATCCTCGTCATTCAGGCCTTCGAGCCAGCCTTTAAGCTGGTCGGATGTTGCACCCTCTGGGTTCAGCGACGGGTTCAGCTTTGCAGCCTCAAGCACCTTTTCTGCAACGTAAATGGGACAATCGGCCCGCAATGCCACAGCGATCGCATCCGAGGGGCGTACGTCAACAATCACCACCTCACCTTGCTGGCGCAGCCAGAGGCATGCAAAAAAAGTGTCATCCTTCAAGTCCGTGATGACCACCTTCTCCACCTCGGCATTCAGATTATGAATAAGGTTGCGCATCAGATCGTGCGTCAGAGGCCGAGGCGTATTCTCCTTCGCGATCTCAATTGCAATTGCGTTTGCCTCGAAAATTCCCACCCAGATGGGCATCACAGCGTCTGATCCCACATCTTTGAGGACCACGATCGGCATGTTCGTTGCCGGGTCCATCATCAAGCCGCGAATTCGAACCTCGATATCCATACGCAATCCCCCCCGCACTCCCCGCTCAATTTGGCTAGATGGCTTCTCCCACGAGGCTGTTTGGAAATGCCGCAGTAATTTTCACCTTTGCGTAGCTTCCCGGAGCCGGAGCGATCAGAACTGGAGATGAAAAATTCACAGGCTTGTTTTGGCTGCTCCTGCCTGCAATCTGTTCCCGCGCCGGGTTCAGCCCCTCAACCATCACTTCAATAATTTCGCCTATCTGCTTGGAATAATTAATCCTCTGGATTTCACGCTGGCGGTCCAGCAGCACTTGCAGCCGCTTCGCCTTCTCCGAATCCGGGATCGAATCAATCATCGTCAGGGCCGGCGTGTTCGGACGCGCAGAGTACTTGAAGCCGAACACGCAATCGTACTGCACCTCTGCCAACAGGTCCATGGTGGAAATAAAGTCGTCTTCGGATTCGCCGGGAAAGCCCACGATAATGTCTGTGGATAACGAAATCTGGCGCCTGGCTGCCTTCATCCAGCCGATGCGCTCCAGATACCACTCCCGCGTGTACTCTCTAGCCATCATCTTCAGCACCCGGTTCGATCCCGACTGCACGGGCAAATGAATATGGTCGCAGAGAGTCGGAATCGCGTCGATGACCTCCACAATATCGCGCGTAAAATCCCGCGGGTGGCTGGTGGTAAACCGCACACGCCGAATTCCATGCACCTGTCCCACCGCCGCAAGAAGTTCAGCAAAGCTCGACTTCCCTTCCGGGTCGCGATAGCTGTTGACGTTCTGGCCCAGCAGTTGAATCTCGGTGTATCCTTGATCGACGATGCGGCGCGCCTCGGCCAGTACCGAGGAAGAACCCCGGCTGCGCTCTTTGCCCCGCGTATAGGGCACCACGCAGTAAGAACAGAACTTGTCGCAGCCCTCAATAATCGTGATGTAGCCCCGGTATGGATTCTGACGCGCAGTGAACTCGGTCTCAAACGTTTCATCCGTCTGCCGGTCATCCAGGCCCGTTATGCGGGATTCGCCCGCTTCCAGCCGCACCAGCATCTCAGGCAGTTTGCGGTACGACGCCGAACCCGACACCAGTGAAACGTACGGCGCGCGCTCGAAGATCTTTTCGCCTTCCTGCTGCGCTACGCACCCCAGAACACCGAATCGCTTCCCGGACTTATGCAACTTTTTATAGTCGTTCAGGCGGTTGAAGACCTTCTGCTCCGCCTTATCGCGGATCGAGCAGGTGTTGTAGAGGATCAGGCCCGCTTCCCCTTCGGACTCAACCTGCCGGTACCCCTGCTGCTGCAATGTGCCAATGACCTTCTCCGAATCATGGGCATTCATCTGGCAGCCGAAGGTCTCAAGGTAGAAGGTTTTTTCGGTCGCCATAGCAAGCCCAGTATACTTGGCCTCGCTCTCGATGTTTGCATCCGGCAGATCAGAAGTGTCGCGCACAGCCACCAAGTTGAGCGCACAGCGGAACTTGCGCCTCCGGCATTAAAATCGCGTCTTTGAGATCGATTTGGAGCCAGACCCGATGCCCGATCCCGAAATCCGAAATGACCCCAGAACGCACTGGCAAGCTGTGTATGCAAGGAACGCACCGGAGGGAGTCAGCTGGCACGCCTCCCATCTCACCCTTTCTGTGGATTTCATCCGCCGAGTGGCATCTCAGGAAGCTCGCGTCATCGATATCGGCGGCGGCCATTCCGCGCTTGTCGATGATCTGTTGCAGGAAAAGTACTCGCATCTCGCCGTTCTCGACATCTCGGAAACGGCCCTCGACTGCTCCCGGAAACGCCTTGGGCAGGCGAATAGCCTTATTCAGTGGCTGGTCGGCGATGTCCTCTCCTGCCCCTTGCCTGGTAGCCATTTCGACGTGTGGCATGACCGGGCCGTCTTTCACTTTCTCACGCAACCGGAACAGCGGACAGCTTATGTGAGCCAGTTGTCGCATGCGCTCAAGCCCGGCGGTCATGTGGTCATGGCGACCTTCGGACCGGACGGACCCATGCAATGTAGCGGTCTTGCAACCTGCCGCTACGACCCGGATTCCCTCGCGCAAGCTCTGGGATCCAGCTTTCATCTCGTTGAATCTGCCATCGACCTGCACCAGACGCCATTGGGCACGCAGCAGCAATTTCTTTACTGCCTGTTCTGCTGCCGGTAATCCTTCCGCCGCGAGTTTGCAGGGATGCAGGCTCAGCTCTCAGCGCAGGTTCGTGTGCAAATAGGCCAGCAGCGCCGCCATCTGCTCCTCCGTAAATCGTCCTGCAAACGAGGGCATCATGCCCTTGCCTGACAACACGACGCGCTTGACGTTCTCATCCGTCGCCGGAGCACCGCTGGGCAGCACCGGCTGATCGAAGACGCGATCGAGATTCGGCGGAGGCTTCTTGAGGCCCAGGTCATTGTCCGCATGGCAGTGCGCACACCGCACCTGGTAGAGATCCTTGCCCTCGGCCTGCTGCGTGGTCAGAGATGCCGTCCCATGGCACCCGGCAAGCGCCAGCCCCGCAAGCACCATGCCCACCGGCCCCAGGCATGAGACGCTCCAAGCGCAGACCGGGATCAAAGGTAGACCAGGCTGTGGCCGAATCTGTGAATGAGTCGCCATCAGCCCTTATCTTATTCGCCCGTGCGTCCTAGCCAGCAGTTGCCCGTCAACGTTACTCTACTCAAAATGGCCACTCCCGGTGAAAACATGACGCCCCTGCAACATGCCGCCCAGAACCGCTGTTTCGGCTGCGGCCCGGCCAACTCCGGCGGTCTGCAACTTGAGTTTCTCCTCGCCGAAGACGGTTCCGTCGTGAGTCAGGCCAACATCAGCGACGATTTCTGCGGCCATCCCGGTTACCTGCACGGCGGCATCATCGCAACGCTGCTCGATGAGACCATGAGTAAAGCCGTGCGCGCCAGCGGCATCTCTTCCATGACCCGCCATTTGGAGGTCGATTATCTGCTCCCAGTGCCCAGCGCCAAGCCTCTCCGCATGGAGGGCCGCGTGGTCCGCATCGAGGGTCGCAAGCGCTGGACCGATGCCCGCATCCTTGACGGCGAAGGCAAGACGCTGGCTCATGCCAAAGGACTCTTTGTCGAGGTGCACCCGCGCGCCGCGAACCGGCCCTGAGACGACCGGCCCGCAGCCTCGCGGATTAGTGGATCATGTTGATCGTTTCCTGGGTCACCGTGTCAAATGTCGTCACCGCCTTTGAGTTTGCCTCAAAGGCGCGCTGTGCGATGATCAGGTTTGAGAACTCTGCAGAAATGTTCACGTTCGATTCTTCCAGTGCCCCATCCTGCAGTGTGCCCAGGCCGGCTGTCCCGGACGTGCCCACAGATGCCGCGCCACTTGCCATCGTCGTCGCGTAGTTGCCATCGCCCAGCATCCTCAAACCTTGCACGTTCGTCACGTTCGCCAGGGCCACCTGCCCCACTGCCATCTGCTGGCCGTTGGAAAACGTTGCCGAAACGGTGCCGTCCGAGCCGATCGTGAAGCTCTGGTACTGGCCGCTCTCATAGCCGTTCTGCGTAGTCGCGCTCACCGCAGACGAAGCCGCCACCTGGCTTATGGTGGGCGTGCCGCTGGTTCCCAGCAGATTCCACTGCATGTTCAGATTCGATGCTCCATCGGCCAGCCCGGTGAAGGCCACGGGAATCTGCGATATGTCTCCCACCGCCGTCCCAACCGTCTGGGCCGCTCCTCCCGTCGGCGTCACGGTAGTCAGGTTCCCGCTGGCGTCGAAGGTCATCGTGCCCGTCACCGGCGTCGATGTGCCGGAGGTGAAGTCGCTGGCTGGCAAGGCCACTGAGTAGCCCCAGGTATTCGTGCTCGTCTGCGTATACGTGACCGTCGCAACGTGACTCACGCCCAGCGAATCGTAGACGGTTACCTGACCCGGGAAGGTTGTTCCCGCGGCCGAAGTGGCGTTCAGATTCGCCGTCATGGCCATTGTCGTCGTCGCATTGGGCGGTTCCACCTGGCCCACAGGAATGCTGATCGGCGTGAGCGGCGAGTTGGTGTTCACCACCCCGTTTACAGCCGGATAACCCATTACGCTCTGCCCGCTCTGCGTGATCAGGCTGCCGCTTGAGTCGAGCGAGAAATTTCCGGCGCGCGTGTACTCGCTCACGCCGCCGTTATTGACAACAAAGAATCCGTTGCCGTTCAGCGCCACGTCGGTCGACGATCCTGTCGAGTTGATTGAGCCCTGCGTGAAGTCGGTGGAGATCGAGGCCACTTGCGTCCCCGCACCCACCTGCAGGGGATCACCCGATCCGGCCGAACCGATCTGCTGGTAGAACAGATCAGAGAAATTCGCCGACTGGCCCTTGAAGGCCGTCGTGCTCATGTTCGCCAAATCGTTGGCGATCGTGTTCAGTGACGTTGAATCGGCCTCCAGGCCCGTCAGCGGAATAAAGAAGCTAGCCATCGTGGTTCTCCTCGGTGTTCGTTTCAGGGTTCCGGGCTGGCCGCACGGCCGCCCTTGCATCGCGATCGAGCGTGGCCCGCATCAGCCGGCACACGTCTATCGCGTGGCCGGGATGCCGCTCAGCGCCTGCGCCACACGCTGCGCGGAAGGGTTGGAAGGCGGAATCGTCAGGTTGCCCGCCGCTCCTGCTGCCTCCATGCTCCGCAGCGCAGAGGCCGGCTCGGTTACATGCGCGCTCAGCCGCTGGCTTACCGCCGCCGGTTGCGACGTCGAGCCCGAGGCGGGTTGGCTTGCGCCGGACGCCGTGATACTGCCTCCGGTGGGCGTCGTCCCGGTCGTTGTGCCGGTGCCAGAGGATCCCGTAGCCGTCGAAAGCGTCTGGTTGATCGAGATCAACTGTTCCAGGCTGTTCACGTTCACCAGTTGGTTCACATACTCCATCGGGTCCGTGGTCGCCGTCGGATCCTGATTCTGCATCTCCGTTACAAGGAGAGATAGAAAGTCGTTTGCCGAGATCGTCGCCGCGCTGGCGCTCGCACTGCCTGAGCTGCCCGTTCCACTGGTTGAGTTGGACGAGCTCGACATGGGATGTGTCCCGCCCTGAATCTGCGCCGTCGCCAAATGATTCCAGATTCCCGTTGCTGCCATTGCCCCTCCTTGTGTTTCGTTTCTTCGCTGCCTGCCATCTGTCCATGGCGCTTGCGCCTTTGTCGCTGCCGCTCATGCCATTACCGATACATAGGTTCCTCCGCCAGCCGCGAACCCGGCTT
>JAJZGF010000211.1 GCA_021805025.1 Acidobacteriota bacterium | reverse complement strand
TGGTGCAACCGCCGCTCACCGTACTCCCCGGTCTCCTGATCCACATACGCGATCTGCTGAAAACTAGGATGAAAATCACAGCCTATAATCATCATGCTCGGCTCCCTTCTCCCGAGCTTTTTGGTCGTCTAGCAGCAACCAGTCTACTCAGGCCCAGGGAGCCGACGCTGTCATGCAATCATCCTAAACGCGTCTTCTGCGTTTAGGGTGGGAAAGCACAACCCTCCCCACTCCACGAACATGCCTCAGACGAGCCCAGTGTGCCGGGTGCCCCAGGTCTCGCTTCTGAGACCTGGGAAAGCAACGAACCCACTCCAGCCCGTATCAACTCACCGCAGCATTCCCACCACCCTACGCCGCGTCCGTCAGCTTCACTGTCACCTTGCGTCCCAGCGCCGTCGCAATGTTCACCAGCGCATCCAGGCTGAACCGCGCGATGCGTCCGCGCAGCAGGTCGCTGATGCCGGGTGCCTGTAGATGCTCAAGAGGCGGCCCCCTCGCCGCAAGGGCGGATGGGTGGGGCTGAGAGGCTGGCGGCGGGGTCCGCGGCGGACGTGAGCCGCTGGAGCGTTTCGTGCAGCTCGGTGCGCAGTCGATCGAGGCGGATGCCGCCGAAGTGGGGTGGGCATGCGCTGAGGCGGCGCAGGGCGCGCGCCAGCAGCGATCGGGCGCCGGCGAGGTTGCTCCGCTCAAGGTGGTGGAAGGCGGCGGCCACCTGGATGAGGGCCTGGAGGAAGTCCTTTTCGGGCTGGCGGAGGGTGAGCCAGACGGTCTCCCAGTGCTCGTGGGCGAGGAAGAACTCGCCGCGGTGGTAGCAGGCGAGTCCTTCGGCGAGCGGGCCGCGGGTCCAGTCGAGGAGTGCGGGGCCGGAGGTCTCTGGATGCGGATCGGGGATGAGTTCAGGTCTCATTGGAGCGGGAAATCTGCAGAGATAGAAGTACTATGACAGTTTTGGCTCCCGCCGGGTGGGGAAAGCACGAGTCCATCCCAGCCATATTCTCCCGAGCCGCCCACCTTATCCTCGCCTTTTCCGCCGCGCTTGACGCACCGCGCGCCCCGGCACGATACTCGCCTCACCCCACGGAGGTCCTCATGTCTGGATTCCTGCGTATGCGCTTCCTGCCCCAGAGCACCGATGCCGGCCTGCTCGCGCTGCGCCTCATAGCCTGCCTCAGCCTGTTTCTCAAGCACGGCACAGAGAAGCTCTTCGGCTTCTCCGCCATGAACGCGCACTTTCCCGGCGCGGCCATCCTGGGCGTCTCGCCCCTGCTCCTGCTCGCCACCTTGAGTGACGGCATCTGTTCTCTGCTGATGCTCGTGGGCCTCGCCACGCGCTGGGCCGCACTCGTCGCACTTGTCAACATCTTTGGCGCGTGGGCCGTCATCCACCACTTCGCCTTCTTCGGCCGCGGCGCAGACCACGGGGAGCTTATCGTCCTCTATCTCGCCGCCTTTGTTGCCCTCTTGCTTGCCGGCCCCGGCCGCTTCAGCCTCGACGCCCGCATGGCCCGCAGCCACACCTAGTACTGCATCATCGTCACGCGCACCACGTCCGGCTTCTCGTGGAAGCTCAGTCCGCGATCCGTCTCGTCGCCATTCAGCAGCCGCAGCGGCTTCCACACGCCGTTTTCATACGCGCCCTGCTCGGCCTTGAGAATCTGGCTATGCATCCACGCCGGTTTGCCCGGCAGGTGGAAGGTCACGCTCGCGTCCACGCCCGTCACCAGAAACTCGTTTGGCCCAAGCTTGGCCACCAGCGCCGCACCGTATGCATCCTTCGTTCCCGGCGCGCGCCGCCCGTCCATCTGCGGAAATCCGAACGCAACCGTCGCCTGCCACTCACCCAGGTCCACTTCCTCGGCGGTCGTGCCCGGCTCTTCTACCGCTGTCTTCAGCTTGCCGTCGTACTCCAGTTGCGCAATCTCGCGATCCATCGGCCCTATCAGCGCATAGTTGCGCGCATGAGCCGTCCACTTCTCGTCGCCCAGAATGTTCCATCCCGACTGGTCCACGCCAAACGGCGAGAAGCCGATCGCGCCTTCGCCCAAAGCATAGAAGAAAAACTTCGCAAAGCTGTCGCTGCGACCCGTCTCAGGAATCCACAGCGGGTTGTCCGGCCTGTTGTACGCCGCCATCGTCTCCCGGTAGAACTGCGAATCGTCTGCATAGATGTCGGGCCCGATCATGTCAATCGCAGGCGCAAGCTGCCGCCACAGCCCCACCAGCTTCTGCACCGCGCCGCCGCTCGGATAGCCAATGCCCGGCAGGTCAACCTGCCGCTGCGGCAGTTGCGCCGACGGGTAGTCGATCCACACGTTGATGTAGCACGGAATGGCAAACTCCGCCTTGCCCGCCGCCACAATCGTGTTGATGTACTTCGCCTGAAAGTACATCTGGAACAGCTCATCGGCCTCCGCGTTGAATACCGCACTCCACGTGCCCGGCTGCTTATGCGCGGCGGCCAGCAGGTCCGCAGGCACCTGACCTGCGAACGTGCGATTGGCTTCCGCCGAAAAATCGCGCACGCTGCCGATGTTGCCCGACTCATTTTCCACCTGCATGAACAGCACCGTGTGCTGGTCACCATCAATCTGCTTCAGGTGCCGCATCAGGGATGTGAACGCAGTCTTGTCCGCTTCAAGCGTGTTCTTGCCCAGTGGCGACATTACATCCATCGGCGTCCCATCCAGCCTCATCACGCGCGGAAAGCGCTTCGTGTCCGTCTTCACCCAGCCGGGCACGTAGTGGTTGTTGCCGTTCTTCCACGTGCCAAACCACAGCAGCACCACGTGCAGGTTGTGCGCCCGCGCGCCCAGCACAATGGCATCCACAGTGCTGAAGTCGAATTGGCCCTCCGTCGCCTCCAACTGTTCCCAGTACACCGGGGCCTCCACCGTGTTGGCATGGAGCGCGGCCATCGACTCCCACACTTGCGGCAGCTCGCTGGGCCAGCCGCTGGAGTTGTGAATCTGCCCTCCCAGCACCAGATACGGCTTGCCATCCACCAGCAGCGCATAATGGCCGTCCTTCTGCACAATCTGCGGTGCCTGCGCGTGCAGCGGCCAAGGCGGAGCGATGATGGCGGCAAGGAGGATAGCGGCAAAAAAAGAAAGCACGAACCTGCGAGATAGGACGCTGACGCGCATGGTTTTTACCTCCCCAGCAATGTAAACGTCTACAGCTATTCCTGCAACATCTCGCCACTGGAAGGATTAAAAACGGTCCGTCACCGAGCCGGGGCGGCGGACCTCCATCCTGTAACGCCCGCGGAGCTACGGCTTGTGCTCCACGGCAGGCGGTGCAACAGCGCCGGGGAAGATATCCGGCAGCGGGGCGTTGCGCTGGTCCTCCAGCTGCGGCTGTGGCAGCGGCTTGCGCGGCATCATCTGGTCACGCTGGGCCGCGTTGTAGACGAAGATGGCTTCGACCGTTGCAATCTGCTTCAGGTCTCCCGCCTGCAGACGTTCCACCGTGTCTTCGTTGGAGTGGTGTGTACGGCTCTCATAATCGAGATCGTCCTGAACGAACTGGAATCCGGGAATCCCCACCGCATCAAAGCTCAAGTGATCGGTGCCGCCCGTGTTTCGCATCGTCAGCGTCGTCACGCCCAGGTCCTTCAGCGGAGCAATCCACTGCGCAAAAATCGGCGCCACCGCGGCATTCCCCTGCAGATAGACGCCGCGGATTTTGCCCGAACCGTTGTCCACATTGAAATAGGCAGAGATGATCTTCTGTTCCGGCTTCACATCCAGCGGCCCGGTAGCCTTGCGCAGAAACTCAGGAAGCGCCTGCTGGTCCGGTGCGGTCGAGAGCGGCGCGGATCCGAAGTGTTGCTTCACGTAGCCTCGCGATCCGAACAGACCCTGCTCTTCCCCGGTCCACAGCGCGATGCGTATCGTGCGCCGCGGTTTCACGTCCAGGGCTTTCAGAATGCGCACGGCTTCCATGGCCACCACAGTGCCCGCGCCGTTGTCCGTCGCACCGGTACCCGCAATCCAGCTATCCAGGTGTCCTCCCAGCATCACCACCTGGTCTTTCAGCCTGGGGTCCGTGCCCGGAATTTCCGCAATCGTGTTGTAACCGTGCTCATGGTCGCCCGTGAACCGGGTTTCAATATCGACTTGCACCGTGACAGGGGCATGCGCCTGGGTGAGCCGGTAGAGTCGCCCGTAGCTCTCAATGGCGGCCACGGCCACCGGCACCTTCACCTGACTATCCGCCTTGTAAGGCGTGCGGCCCAGCGTGGCTCCATTGTCGTCAAAGAACGTGCCGCCGGAGCCACCGCCGTTCTTGCCGTCGCGGCTGGGCTCAATCACCGCCGCCACTTTCTCGTCCGCAAAGAACTGTGTCACCTTGTCGATCAGCTTGATGCGCTCCAGGTAGGCATGAATGCGCGCCTCCATCTCAGGCGACAATCCGCCCGCGTTGGCATTCACGGGAAACCCGGCAAGATCTTCAAGCTCCTTATCCGAGTAGCGTTCAAACAGCGCCTTGTCCACGGGGGGAACATCGCGCATGGCGCCAAATAGAACGATCTTCCCACCAAGCTTTCCTTTGTATTGGTCCAAGTCCTTCTCGGCCTGGACCTTTACGTAGACCACATCTCCCGTCACCGGTCCCGGCGTTGACGGCGACCACGGGGTGGCCTGCAGAATGAGGATCGCCGTATCCGGCGTCACCATGCGCGCCCAGGTGTTGAGTTGCTGCCAGCCCAGGCCGAACTCGCCCCAGTCTTCCAGGTGAGCGTTGTCGAGGCCTATTTTGGTCAGCGTGTCGCGCGTCCACTCGTTCGCCTTCTTCAGGTTGGGTGAGCCCGTCAAGCGCGGTCCTATTCCATCCATCAGCGCGCTGGCAAACTCCATCACATGCGAGTGATTCAACCCTTCGTCGCGAATCCGCTGGTACATATTCAGGTCCAGAGACTCGGTGGCGGGCTGCACCTCACTGTACGGGTCTACGGGTGCGGTAGCGGCGGCCTTGGGCTTCTCGACAGCAAATAAGGCCACCGAAGCAGTCAATAGGAACATCGGAAATAGACTGTTCAGGACTTTCTTCATGCGCGCGGCTCCAGAGGAAGGATCATCTTTCGGTTGTTGGCATTCTAGGACATTTCGCCGGCCTTTACTCAGATCAGGACACGGCAGTGAAGCAGACAAGATCCATCCCCGGCGGCGTCATGCGCATCGCTTGCGCACAGAGGCCAATACGCGCAGAATGGCTCTTTGCGGGCTGGGGCTGGCTGCATGTCACAGCCTTGCGATTCCATGGAAAAGGAGATCGGTGAATGAGAAACTTTGAGCACACCGTGAAGACCCGAAAGTCGTTTGACGATGCAGTCCGGGCCGTCGAACAGGCCACGGCCGCAAAGGGATTCCGCGTCCTGCACACGCACGACATCGCCGGAACCCTCGCCGAGAAGGGCTTCAAGCGGGAGCCACTGAAGATTGTCGAGATATGCAATGCGAAGTACGCGCATGAAGTGCTGCAAAAGGACGTATCCGCAGCGCTGATGCTGCCCTGCCCCATCCTCGTCTACGCCCTGGGCGGCGAAACCCACATCAGCACCATGCTGCCCAGCGTGATGGGAGGCCTATTCCCAGGCAAAGGCATTGAAGAGGTAGCGGAACTGGTGGAGAAGGCAGCCGTATCCATTGTGGATGAAGCCGCGGGATGACAGCGCACCGCCAATGGCCTCCAATTACGAACTGAGAA
>JAJZGF010000048.1 GCA_021805025.1 Acidobacteriota bacterium | reverse complement strand
GGCAGGGCCTGACACGGTCGTTTGCCATCTACGACGAGAACGACCAGCAGGCCATTGTGAAGCAGATCATGCGTCGCATGGGTCTGGACACCAAGCAGCTTACGCCGCGCACCGTGCTGGGCCGCATCAGTTGGGCCAAGAACCACATGGTCGATCCGCAGGAGTACTACCTGGGTTCGAAGGATCCTAACAGCGAGCGCATCGCCCACATCTACAAAAGCTACCGGGAAGAGCTGCGAAAGAATAATGCGCTCGACTTTGACGACCTGCTGCTGGAGGCAGTGCGCGTGCTGAAAGTTGCCGCCGACGTACGCGAGCGCTACCAGCGCCGTTACCGCTATCTCCTCGTCGATGAGTACCAGGACACCAATCGCCCGCAGTACGAGCTGATGAAACTGCTGGCCGGCGAGCAGAAAAATGTCTGCGCCGTGGGCGATGAGGATCAGAGTATTTACTCCTGGCGCGGAGCCGACATTCGCAACATTCTGGAGTTTGAGCAGGACTTCCCCAACGCCAAAATCGTCCGTCTGGAACAGAACTACCGCTCGACGCAAGTGATTCTTGAAGCCGCGGGCGCGGTCGTCCAGAACAACGTGCGCCGCAAGGGGAAGAAGCTGTGGACCGATCGCCAGGGCGGCAGCCTGATTGGCTACTACGACGCGCCCGACGGCGAGAATGAGGCCCTGTTCATCGCCGGCCGTATCCAGAAGTTCCTCCGCGAGGCCGGCGAGGATCAGGACTCAGCCCATTGCGCCGTTCTTTATCGCACCAACTCGCAGTCGCGGCTGGTGGAGGAGGCGCTGCGTCGATACAACATCCGCTACACCATGGTGGGCGGCTTCAGCTTTTACGAGCGGGCAGAGATCAAAGACCTGCTCGGCTATCTGCGACTGGTCCGCAACCCGCATGACTCCGTGGCGCTGCAGCGCGTCATCAACACGCCGGCGCGGGGCATTGGCAAAACCAGTCTTGAAACGCTGGAGCGGCTGGCGCTGGAAACCGGCAGCTCAACCTGGGACGCCTTAGCCGCCGCCATCGCCAATCGGCTTATCCCCACGCGCGCGCTGTTGGCGCTCGACAGCTTCCGCCAGCTCATCCTCGACGCACAGGCCATGATGGACCCCGACTTTGCCGGCAAGCTCTCCGCCGATGTGGCCGCATCGGCAGACAACGCGGACACCGATTTCTCCTTTGGCGCATCGACAGTGGAGCCTGCCCATGCCGAGCCGGACACGAGCTTTGGATTCGGCGGCCACGAGAATCAGATCCCGCTGCTCGACGCCAGCCACTTTTCCCCCTTCGCCGCGCAGTCGAAGCGCCCCTTGCTGAAGATGCCGAGGCAGGTCGCGCCCGCGGATCCGGCAAAGGAAGAGCAGCCCACCGCGGAGCCCGTTGATGGGTTCCGGAAGCCGGGTGACTCTGCCACGCTGCCGGAGTTGATTCGCTTCCTGATCGACCGCACAGGCTACATCAAGGCTCTCGAAGCCGAGGGTTCGCCCGAAGCCTTCAGCCGGATTGAAAATCTGAAAGAACTGGCCAACGCCGCTCACGATGCCGAGGCTCGCGGCGAAACGCTGGCCGAGTTCCTGGACCACGCCGCGCTTGCTTCAGACACCGACCAGTTCGACCCAGACGCCCGCGTCACGCTGATGACGCTGCACGCCGCCAAAGGCCTGGAGTTTCCGCTGGTCTTCCTTGCCGGGCTTGAGGAGGGACTGTTTCCGCACTCGCGCACGCTGATGAACCCCGAGGAACTGGAAGAAGAGCGCCGCCTCTGCTACGTCGGCATGACGCGCGCCATGGACACGCTGATTCTGACTCGCGCCGACTACCGGCGACGGTACGGCAATGACGCGCCGGAGAGGAGCGTTCCTTCGCGCTTTCTTGAGGAAGTCCCCAGCCAACTGGTTGAGAATCTTGGCGGCAGATCGCCCGCGTGGTCCACGCCCGCCTACGGCAGCGGATATGGGGCGGGCCGTCGCCCGGCTCACTCCAGCGAGTTCGCCGACACCCATTACAGCTACGAAGATGAGAGCCAGGAGGCGCCGCGCCTGGCCTCTGGCCGCACGGGCAACGCGCGCACCGGCTCCACAGCGCACACCGGCCCCGCGAGGCCCTTCGTTGCCCCATGGATGAAAACCAGCGTCAAGACAACTTCTGCGGGCCACGACGCCGAACCCTCGGCCGGCGGTAAAAAGACGGAAGAGCCCGCGGAAGCGCCGCAATCCATTGACAACATCGCCCGCTTCTTCGGCGGCAAAGCGGCGGTTCTCAAGCCCGGCGCGCTGCCCCGCCCTGCCGCAAGCACGAAAATGGATTTGCCCGAGCCGGCCGGCGACACCGGCCTGAAAAAAGGCCAGCGCGTCCGCCACTCCAAGTACGGCGAAGGCACCATCCTCATCCGCGAAGGCGAGGGCGATGAAGCCAAGCTGACCGTAATGTTCAACCGCCACGGCATGAGGAAGTTGATGGAGAAGTTCGCCAATTTACAGAAGATTTAACTCTTCCCATTCGAGCACATTGCCAAATCTGTGGTAAACTCATCTCAGTCGTAGAATTCGATATAGAAGTCATTGCCTGTTCCGAGTTACCGCTCTACACGCAAACACTTCCACATTGCGTTCGCGGTAAATTTGCACCAAAGGAAAAACACACAATGGAAACAGGCACAGTCAAGTGGTTTAACGACGCCAAGGGTTTTGGATTTTTGAGCCGTGAGAACGGCGAGGACGTCTTCGTCCATCACACCGCCATCCAGTCGAACGGCTTCCGTTCACTGCAGGAAGGCCAGAAGGTCCAGTTCAACGTGACCAAGGGCCCCAAGGGCTGGCAGGCTGAGAACGTTCAGGCTATCTAAGCCTCGCAACAGTTCCGCTTCAAAGAAAACGCAGAAAAGGGACGGCGAAACTGCCGTCCCTTTTCTGCGTTTGGATGCCAGGGCCCGCGTTTCCGGTCCGGCTCATGCGGCAGATTTCAGCGGCTTTGCCCCAGCCTTCGCCATGGCCGGATGAATGCCCCCGTCCTGCACATCATGCGTACCCAGATATTCCAGGGTGTCGTTGATGGTGTCTTCAAAACGCGAACCGGTCTTGTGCGTGGCCTTCACGCCTTTTGAGACGAGCTGGCAGACTTCAAAGCGGTTAATACCCTGCGCGAGTGCGCGGTGAATTTGATTGGAACGTATCACGGTACTGTCTCCGATCACCGGTCATCTGTTCCCGAGTGGCTGGGGAACATGCAATTGTTGCGTGGGCTACGGAGCTCGTCAGGAGCGGTGGGACGGCCTAAGCCGAGCAGGCTGGTGGAATCCAGATATGTACCTGCTTTCATTGTACCCTTGAACCAACTGCAACACCGCTCCAAATGCGGCTTTTCCACGCCGGCTCCGCTTTCACCGCAACCCAAACCCTGTTACCATAAAGTTCACATTCACCCGATTGCCGGGACACATTGAAAACATTGCAGTGAAAGAGGTTCAGCGTGGCAGATACCACCAAGATTGAAGACAAGCAGGAACGAAAGAAGCTGAAGCGCGCCGCCCGCAAGAAGGCCGCTCCCAAGGCCAAGCGGACCACCCCGCGCGGCTCCAACAAGAAGAAGCTCAAGAAATTGGCGCGCGGCCAGTCCAAGCGGTAGGCGGCTCGCGACGCGTTGCAAGGCTTGCGGGCCGGCCTGCCAGGGCTGGCCCGTGGCGCATCTCCGGGCATCCGGCCCGCTTGCTCAAAGCGCGCAATCGCCCGGTCCGCAGCAGGTCGAACACACACGGGACTTCCACTGGGGAAACCTCACTCTGTACACTGCCACGAAAGCTCTCTTCAGAGAGGGCCGTCCTGATCCAGCAGCAACAGGAGAACCGCCCTGCCCAGCCAACTGCTTGCCCGCAAGTCCATCGATAAGCTGATTCGGGAGTCGGAAGACCCCGAGCACTCGCTGAAGAAATCTCTCGGGCCGTGGTCGCTCACCGCGCTCGGCATTGGCGCTGTCATCGGTTCGGGCATCTTTACGGTCATCGGCACGGCCATGGCCGGGCAGCGCTTTGATGAGCCCTCCATCAGCGCCACGCCGCTGATGCACTACCTGCTCAACCACACCGCCATGGCGGGCCGGCCCGGAGCAGGCCCGGCGCTCGCGCTCTCTCTCGTGCTGGTGGCCATCGTGTGCGCCTTCACCGGCCTTTGCTACGCAGAGCTGGCCTCCATGATCCCCATTGCCGGCTCCGCATACACCTATACCTATGCCACGCTCGGCGAGCTCACCGCGTGGATCATCGGCTGGGATTTGATTCTCGAGTATGCCTTCAGCAACATGAGCGTCAGCGTGGGCTTTGCCGCCCACATCGTCGATCTGATGGACTGGTTCGGCGTCCATCCCGCGCTCCAGTGGATCTCGCCTGCTTATCTGCCCACCGGACTGCAGGACCTGGCCGGTCACGATCTCTACCAACCTGGATGGCACTTCGGCTTCAATATCCCGGCCTTCCTCGTCGTCATGATCCTCACCGCCATCCTGGTCCGCGGCATCCGCGAGTCGGCCCGCACCAACAACATCCTGGTGCTGGTCAAGATCTGCGCGATTCTGGTCTTCATCTTTGCCGCAGCCAGCTTCATCAAGCCTCACTACTGGCATCCCTTCATGCCCAACGGCTGGACCGGCGTGCTCACCGGCGGCTCCATCATCTTCTTCACCTACATTGGATTCGACTCGGTCTCCACCGCGGCCGAGGAGTGCCGCAACCCGCAGCGCGATCTGCCCTTCGGCATCCTGGCCACGCTCATCGCCTGCACGCTGCTCTACGGCGGCGTCGCCATCGTCCTCAGCGGCATCGTTCCCTGGCAGTCAGTCATGGGCGACGCAGCCCCGGTGGTCAACGCACTCAAGCGGCTCTCGCTGATGCCCGGCGGCGCCAACCTGCACTGGGTTCGCCTTTTCGTCCTCATCGGCGCACTGCTTGGCATGATCTCCTCGATCCTCGTATTTCAATTGGGCCAGGCGCGCGTCTGGTTTGCCATGTCGCGCGATGGCCTGCTCCCAGACGTCTTCGGCCGCATCCATCCGCGCTTCCGCACGCCCGCCGTCGCCACATGGGTCGCCGGATTCGTCGTCGGCATTCCTGCCGGCCTGCTCGACATCGGCACCGTATCGAACCTGTCGAACATCGGCACCCTCTTCGCCTTTGTGCTGGTCTCCATCGCCGTGCTCATCCTGCGCTATCGCGAGCCGGACCGCCCACGCAGCTTCCGCGCCCCCTTCGGCCCGGTTTTTCCGGTGCTCAGCATCGTCTTCTGCGTGGTGCTGATGATGGGACTCGAAGTGCTGACGTGGACCGCCTTCTTCCTGTGGCTCATCGCAGGCCTGCTGATCTACTTCTTCTACAGCCGCCACCGCTCGGAGTTTGCGGGGATGAGATAAGCACGGACTCAAGGGCCATTTCTCTCGATTATTCGAGCCTTGGCTGCTAAATGCACTCTGATGATTCCACCGGCAGGATAGTTTTGAGGTTCGAGCTGAGGCTGATCCACTCGGACCAGCGTTTGCCGACCAATGACTCCGCTTCACTCCCTGAGGATGACCGCATCATTTCAAGTTGGGTAAAGTTGGCCGTGTGGAAACGAGACCAGGGAAGTTGCCAAAGGTGCGGCTCAAAAAGCGGCCTGCACTTCGACCACATCATCCCGTACTCGAAGGGTGGCTCATCGAAGCAACCCGAAAACATACAAATTTTGTGCGGGAAGCATAATCTCGCAAAACACGACAGAATTGAGTGATGCACTCGCTGCGACGTGGCGAGTACGCCTGCACCTTGGCGATACTTCTCAGCCGCTATACGGCGCGAGCGAGCCAACCCTTCATCGTGTTTGCGTCCACCAGGCCGGCTTGCTGAAGGTAAAGGCTTCCATGGGAGAAGACCGCAAAATTCGGAATGCCCTGGACGTTAAACCGTGCGGCAAGTCCGGGGTGCTTCTCCGTGTCCACCTTCAGCACGACGGCCCGGCCTGCAAAATCTCGCGCGACCTGCGCCACATGCGGCGCGGCCATCCGGCACGGACCGCACCAGGCTGCCCAGAAATCCACCAGGACGGGCACTTTGCTTTCGGGGACAATCTGATCGAACTCTTCCGGGCTGACCTCAATGGGTTCAGAAATGGCGAGGAGCGGCGCTTTGCACGCACCGCATTTTCCCGTATCGGCAAGGTGTCTTGCAGGAATTCGATTCGGCTTTCCGCAAGATGGGCAATTACGAATGATGGCCATGGCAACGTCCTGTTTGTTTAGTGCGGCCGCCCCGGCAGCACAAAGTGCTCAGCGCAGCGCGGCTCGTAGTTGTCGCCGGCCATGATGATGGGGCTTTCATACGGGGCCGGTTTGCCGTCGATCAGCCGCTGCGGATACAGCGCCTTTGCCCCGCAACTGCAATAGGCCACCAGCTCCGTGACATTGCCCGAGTACATGCGCACCAGCCAGGAGAGGTCAAGCATCTCGCCGAACGGGAGCCCGCGAAAATCCAGTTCAAGGCCCGAAACCATCACGTCGTGGCCTGACTCAAGCAGGCGCTTGGTGAACAAAAACAGATCCTGCACAAACTGCCCTTCGTCGAGCGCAACGCACTCCACGCGCTTGCCGATGCGCTGCTCCGTGGCAGCCAGAATGGGCAGCACTGCCCACGGATGGGCCGCGGGGAACTCCATCGCTTCCATCCTGCCGCAGCCGTTCTGGTTGCGGCTCTCCACCAACCCCGCGGCCGCCTTGGTGTCGGCGCTGGGCTTGAGCAGCAGCACATACTGCCGGGCGTACTGGCGGCGTATCTCCACGCGGCGCAGCAGTTCGGCGGTCTTGTTGCTCCGCATCGGTCCAACGATCATTTCCAGCTTGCCGGGCACCGGGGTCTCCATCATGTTCAGATATTTATTGTCGCCGGAGACCCCGCCCTCTGCCATCGTTGAAAAAGCCACGCCGGCTGTGGATAAACGGGTCCGGCTGCATCCGGGCATGCGCCGCGACGGGACCCCGCCGCCTGTGCCGTGGCCGCGCGGCCCAGCCTGAGTTGTGAAACCGGTCACACTGCCGCCCGGTAAACTTGAAGAGTGACCGAGATCAAGGACTTCATCCGCCGACTCCCCAAGGCCGAGCTGCATCTGCATCTCGAAGGCACCATTCTGCCTGCCACGCTTGTCGAGCTCAGCGTGCGCCATGACGCGACGCCGCTCACGCTGGCCCAGGCCGAGGCGCTCTACCACTTCACGGATTTCTCCGGCTTCATGGAGGCCTTCAAGACCGTCACCCGCCTGCTGACCGGCCCCGAGGACTACGAGCTGGCCGCATCGCGCATGATCGAGCAGCTCGCTGCCCAGGGCGTCGTCCACGCCGAGGTGTACATCTCCGTCGGCGTCATCTACCTCTGGCGCAATCACGATCCCCACGTGCTCGAACCCATCTTTGCCGGACTGGAGCGTGCCCGCCGGCGCGGCGAGCGCGAACTGGGCGTTTCCCTCTACTGGATCTTTGACGCCGTACGCCACTTCAGCGTGCCGGAGGCCGAGCGCGTCTTTCGCAAGGCCATCGAACTGCGTCCCGCGCATCGCTCCATCATCGGCATCGGCCTCGGCGGCGATGAGCGTCGCACAGGTTCCGAGCCCTTCCGTCATCTCTTTCGAGAAGCGCGCGAGGCCGGCCTGCGCCTCACCAATCACGCTGGAGAAACCACCGGCCCCGAAGCCATCTGGGAGGCGCTCGACATCGGCTCAGAGCGGCTCGGCCATGTCGTCTCCGCCATGCAGGACTTGAATCTGCTCCAGGAATTAAAAGCACGACGAATACCGCTCGAACTCAACCCCACATCGAACGTGCGCACCGGCGTCTGCCCTTCATTTGCCGTGCATCCCTTGCGCAGCTATTTTGACGCCGGGCTTCTCGTAACGCTCAACTCAGACGATCCCGCATTCTTCGGCTCCGACCTTGTCAACGAGTATCTGCTCGCCCACACCGTGCAGAACTTCACACAGGGCGAGCTGCGCCGGCTTGCAGAAAACTCCATCCGCGCCAGCTTTCTTCCCGAATCGGAAAAGACCGCATGGCTGGAGAAGATTGAATCGATTTAGCGAACGAAAGTTGCATTCTCACCTTCTGTTTCACAGGGAGTCTAAGCTGTATTGCGGTATCATGAGAGTAGGAGATTGTGCGCGAATGTCCAACGAACCTGAAGCCATCACGTCCATTGCAGAAGACCATGAAAGCAGCACCCTGCGCGTGATCGGCTGGTTCTCCATCGGCATGGCCGTGGCCGCCGTGAGCATTGTCGTGGGCCGCGAGATCCGCAATCGCTACAAGTTTAACCGCCGCACACCCTATGACTTTTACGCGAATGCCGGCGAGCGGGCCGCGAGCGAATTCGGCATGGGCATCTAAAGCGCGCCAATCTTTCTGCACCAACGCAGATCGGCCCGTCCCTCAGGGGACGGGCCGATTCATTTGCAGCGCTCCGGGCGATGAATCGCACACTCAGAATTGATAGGTGATTGTGCCGTAGATGGTGCGCGGGGCGCCGGGATAGGCGTTGATGTAGCCGTTCGCGTTGGGGTTCAGAGCCGCAAAATAACCGCCGCTGGAGATGTACTCGTACTCGTTATATTGGGAATTCCCGATATTCATCATATCGACCCTGAGGTTGAACGACTGCTTTTCGAAGTCGATGGGAGCATTGAACGCAAGGTTGGCCGTCGTGTACGCGGGCATGGACGTATTGGTCGGGCCGGCAATCCCGCTATTCAAGATCCCGTTGTTCGACCAGATGTATTGCTTCCCGGTCGTCTCCACCCAGAAGCGCGGCTCGATGATGGTGCGGTTGTGGTACTGGATCCCGTAGTAGATCCCCGTGTTGAGGGTGATGTTGGGAACATACGAAACCGGGATATTCGCATAGGAGACGCAGGTGAGCCCTTGCGCAGTACACTCTGCCAAACTCGGGCCTCCCTGGATGTACTTCGTGAAGTTCGTGGTCTCTCCCGCAAAATTGAAGAAGAAATGGATATTGCTTTGCGGATCGGCGTCAAAGAATGCATCTACGCCCTGGTAGACGGAGTTGCCGCCGCCTGATTCCTCGACACCGGTGGCTGTTTCGAAGTCAATCTCCTGGTTGGTGTAATTGTTATGGAAGTAATTGACTCCGGCGATGAAGTTTCTGAGCCCCGGCGCGTGCATGAAATGGACCTTGGCTCCGAATTGAGCGTAGGCGCCCTCCGCCAACTGATAGTAGGTAGGGTTCACCGACTGAAACTGCCCGCCGCCGCCGCCCAGCTCGGGGCTGCGGTAAGTGGTGTCATAGCCGCCGTAGATCGTGAGCCAATCCTTCGGCATGACGGAGGCGTCAATGCCTGGCTCCACGGCTGAGCGGCTCTCATGTGCGCCACAGAGAGATCCCTGATCCTTTGTTGGATTGCCGTCGGGGCTGACGCTCGGGGGACCGAAGACATTGTAGTAGGGATCGGAAGCACTGCTGCCAGTCTGGGGATACAGCGCGCAGTGAGTTGCGTAAACCTGGGCGCCAGCGGCGAAGGTAAAGTCGCGCTGCGCCTGGTCGCTGTAGCTGGTGGAGAAGCCATCGACGCGCACGCTGGGAATGATATGAATGCGGGCAATGGGGTGAATATCGTCCTGGGCAAAGAAGGTTACGTTGTCCTGCTGGAAGTATCCTGAGCGGAACTTCGATCCGATGCCGACAATCTGTTGTGGGCCATTGCCCCCATCGATGGGGTTGTAAAAGAGATTGTGCGTGTTATAGACCTCGTGAATGAGGTAACCGCCGAAGCTGACGGTGTTGTAAGGGAGGACTTGGGTAAACCCGAGTTGGTCTCCGAACATGTTGCTGTGCGGGTTGTTATACTCGTTCAACTGCGAGCCGCCGGCGAGAGCGTCCTGATTGCGGCGGTGAAAGCGTCGAATATGGGTGAACCAGGCTGAATTTTCCAGCGTGCTCGTATGGCTCAGGAACATCCTCTGGCGCGCGTAAGCCATCAACATTTCATTAGTGTCGTACTTGTTGTAGTCGGCGTACGGAAGTGCGCAGTAAAACCCGCAGGTAGCCTGGCTGAAGTGAATGCCCGTGCCCGGTTCGATCAGGTTCACGTCCGTCGTGGGAATCACCGTGGGGCGATAACCGCCGCCCTTGGAGTAAAGGGTGCCGAAGGCGAGACTGCCGGCGGAGAAAGACTTGACGGTCTTGCCATAGACTGACCCGTTCTTGGTTGGGTTGCCGAACCCGTCGGGAGCCACCCGGAAATCGTCACCACGACCCAGGCCGCCGCCGAGCACCGTGGACCAGCCTTTGAAGCTGCCCGTATTGCCCACGAATGCGAAATTCTGCTGGCCGTAGGGGCCATCCGTGACGGCTACGCTGAGGTGGCGTTCCTCGGTCGGCTGAATCGGCGTGAACTCGATCCTTCCTCCCACGTCGAAGTATCCACGGTCCGCCGCCTCGCCAGGCCCATAGGTGACCTGCACATCCTGAATCACAAGGCTCTGCGGCATCGTGGCCGATTGCCACAAGCCTGTAGCCGGGTCGGCGACCGGAATGCCGTCATACGTGACGCCCAGCGAGCCCGACCCGATGAAGCTTGTCGCTTCTCCCGCCCAGCCCTGTTGGAGGCCGTTCATAATGACCGTGTATTTGGTTGCGCCGGTCTGTCCATAGCCAACCACGTTCGTTCCCGGAGTGGCGGCAAGCATCTGCGCACCGCCTGCCACCGGACCCGCGGCATCGAGCTGTTTGCGGTCGAGAACGCGCACCGTGTCCGGCATCAGCATGACGTCCTCGCGCGTGGGCATGGGCCTTGCCTCGGGATCAACAGTGCCGCGAACAACCACGCTTTCGTCCAGAGCCGCTACGTGCAGCGTGGCGGTGAAGAGGCGATCTTCTGCAGACGAGATGCGCTGCGTAAAGGATTCGAATCCCGACTTCTCGATGCTGATGATTTGAGGCCCTGAAGCAACGTCGTTGAAGACAAACTGGCCATCAGCACCGGTTGTTGTGTGCGTTGCTTTATTCGACGCCAGATCCGTCAGTGTAACGGCTGCGTAGGGAATTGAAGCTCCAGAGGCGTCTACCACTTTCCCCTTTACCTGGGTACCAGCGGCAAACGACACGCCACCGCAGAACAGCGCTATACACACGCAGATCAACCATTTACGTACCATGCAGCAACCTCCATTAAAGTCTTCAGTTAATCGAAGCTTGATTTGCCTTGATGAACGAGCACGCCAATTCATTGCACGCCGCTCATTGGCAGTGTTCGCGGGGACGGCAGTTTCACCTTCTGTCAACGCGGTTACACTCCGTTTAAGCGCGGATGAATTTTCCATGAGAGGAGTGTTGCGCCTGCATGAAATCCGCGACCGGGGCGGCTCTCTGCAGATTCGGTGCGAATGCCGCCGCTGCGTTACCCTACTGACTAATGGGCCGCATCCGCATCCTTCCCGATCACGTCGCCAACCAGATCGCCGCCGGCGAAGTGGTGGACCGGCCCGCATCGGTCGTGAAAGAGCTGCTGGAGAACGCTCTCGATGCGGGTGCCGCGCGCATCCGCGTCGAGGTCGAAGCGGGCGGCCGCCGCCTCATCCGCGTCGCAGACGACGGACAAGGCATGAACCGAGACGACGCTCTGCTGGCCTTCGAGCGCCACGCCACCTCCAAACTCCGCACCGCCGACGACCTGCTGGCCATCGCCACGCTCGGCTTTCGCGGGGAGGCGTTGCCGTCGATCGCCTCCGTCGCGCGCGTGACGCTGGAGACGGCCACGGAAGATGAGCCGGCTGGCACTCGCCTGGAGATCGCCGGCGGAAAAATCCTCCACGTGGACGATGCCGCCCTGCCCCGCGGCGCCACGATCACCGTCGCCGACCTGTTCTTCAACACCCCGGCCCGCCGCAAATTCCTGCGCGCCGAGAGCACGGAGCTGGCCCACGTCACCGCGCTTGTGACGCACTATGCTCTGGTTCATCCGGAAATGCACTTCGAGCTGGTCTCGGCCACACACACCCTGCTCTCCGCGCCGCCCGTTGCGCGCACAGCCGAGCGCATCTATCAGGTCTTCGGCAAAGAGACGCTCGCCCAATTGCTGCCCGTCGCCGCGGAGACCCCGCTGCGGCACGCCGGATTGCCTGAGCCTCCGCCCTGGAAGCGCGACCCCAACGAACCGGCCCGCGACCCCGGCACGCTGCGCCTCACCGGCTTCTACTCCAAGCCCGAATTGCAAAAGCTCAACCGCAACTCGATCTACATCTTTGTGAACAAGCGGCTGATCCGGGACCGGCTGCTCCTGCACGCCATCACCGAGGCCTACCGCAACATCATTCCGCCCACCAGCTTTCCAGTCGTGCTTCTCTTTCTGGAGATGCCGCCGGAGGAGGTCGATGTCAACGTGCATCCGGCCAAGACGGAGGTGCGCTTCCGCCAGCAGAACCTGATCCACGACTTTGTGCGCGACAGCCTGCGCCATGCGCTGATCCAAGCGCGGCCTGCGGCGGCGTTCCTGGCCGCGCTTGGAGCCGCGCCCACCGCAAGCCCCTCTCTCATGCCCGCGGCGCTTTCGCCATTGCCCGGCGCACCGGAGGGAAAACCTTTGCCGGCGGACGAGGACGCACCTCCCGTTCCACAGGATTCCGGCCCGGCTACCTCAGTGGCTGCCGTTGCAGAGGCCGCGTCCTTCCGGTTGACGACGCAGCCGCTGCCCCCGGCTGCCAGGCGACTGCCGTTTGGCGAGGGCACGGGGCAGCGTGGCGCATTCGACGGGCGAGAGTGGGGCATGGCCGCTGCAGCGCTGCTTCGACCCAACCAGCCATTGTCCGACACATGCGAGGTAACCCAAGATCAATCAGGCGCTTACCGGGATGAGGCCGCTGCGGCTGCGGCCCAGGTGGAGGCCGAACAGGCCGCCGCCAACCTGAACCACCTTGGATCTTTGAGGCCCCTGGGGCAGTTGCGGGAGTCGTTCATTCTGGCCACGGGCGAGGACGGCCTGTGGATAATCGACCAGCATGTGGCTCATGAGCGGGTGCTTTTCGAGAAAATTCTTCGCGATCGGCAGGTGGAGCGAGTGCAGCGCCAGCGGCTTCTCATGCCCCTGCTGGTCGAGTTGAAGCCCTGGCAGATGGTCGTCTTTGCGCAGATTGCAGGGGAGCTGGAGCATAACGGCTTTGAGGTGGAACCCTTTGGTCCTCAAACACTTGCGGTCAAGTCTGCTCCCGTTGGTCTGGAGGGTCCCTCGCTCGAACGGATGCTCGCCCAGGTCATCGAGCAATCCAGCGAGGCCTCGGATGGACCCCGGCAGAATGAAGATATTGCGGCGGTCCGAACCCGCATTGCGGCCTCCATCGCGTGCCATTCCGCCATCAAAGTGAATACGCCGCTTGACCCGGTGCGCATGGCCTGGCTTTTGTCCGAGCTCGCAAAGACTGAACACCCAACAAGTTGCCCGCACGGACGTCCAATAGCATTGTTGTACTCGTGGAAGGAAATCCAACGGGCCTTCCATCGAATTTAATTCCCATTTAGAATAGGTGAGGGCGGCAACTCTCCTCTTTTTTGTAGCGAGGGTTGCCCGGCGCTAGCGCCAGCCTGGAAGCGAGGTTTTTCTTTGACATCGGAGCAATTGGAAGCAGCGCGCGCCGAGCGGATGCGCCAAAACGGAGCCGGAACAGTCACACTGGAGGATGCCCGGACCTGGATTGAGGAAACGGGACTTTCCCTCTTTCTGCCCAAGCGGCAGTTTTCTCCCTCCATCGCACCCTCATTTATCGAAGCAATCGCCGGTAAGCCCAATGCAACGCCCGAACCAAGGCTGATTGCCGCAGGCGAAGAGCTGCTGGTACGCCTCGAGACCGACGGCGTGGCAGTCCGGCTGAACCTGCAGGGCCAGCCGGGAGAGCAGCCTGATTTTGTAGTGGCCAGTTGGGTTTTGCCCTATGTGTATGCCCTGCGCGGCGACCGCGACTGGCGGCGAGTTCCGCAGTTGACGGGCTCGCGTCAGGTCTCCCAGCTTGCCGTTCAGGCATATAAGCAGTTGGAGACGGGCGACGCGACCATTGCGCAGTTGAAGCAGGCGCTGGGCCGCGAGGTGTCTGAATCCGCCGTCGTTCGTGCCATTACCGAGCTGTGGCAACAGTTGCGCATTATTCCCGTGATCGCCGCGCCGGGCCAACCGGCCAAATGGCAGTTGCTGCGTCACCGCTTCCAGAAGGCCATCGCTGAAGGCGCTTCTACCTCACAAGTCACCGCGATCTCCGTGCTTGCCTCCATTTATTTGCAGGCAGTGATTGCCGCCACGATGGAAGAAGTCGAGGTGTTTCTCTCTCCGCTCACGGCGCGCAGCAAGATTCGCGAAGTGCTCCGCGGACTGGTGGCCACCCGCCAGGTGCATACCATTTCACTGGGCCATGCGCCGCACTTTTACGTCGCCGGAACCCTGCCGGAATTTGCGCCCGCGACCTCACTCTATACCGGCGCCTACCTGTCCAGTTCCCCGTACTTCCAGCACCAGCGCGAGCACGAAGAGGAACTGCCCCCGGTGCGCGCGGCCGTACCCGCCCCTGCCGAGCTTCCTGCGCCAGCCAACACGCATCGGTCGGCGGAGCCGCACGCCCATCGGACACCGGTTCGCAAGCCTGCTGCAGCCGCCAAGGCCGCCGCTCCGCGACCCCATTTCAGCCGTCCGGCAGCGCACAACCGTGACCACAAGCCAGGACATTCCGCATCCGGCAGCCGCCCGGCCCGTCGCGGCGCCGACACCCGCACGGCAGGCGCGCGACCAACAAACGGCGCGCGGCCCCCGGCAGGTACGCGCTGGAGCAAGAGCACGGCCAAGGGCGCGGGCTCCAAGCCTCTCAATGGCCACAACGGAAAGCCCGCCGGCATCGGCGCCCGAGCCAATGGAAGCAAACTGCGGCCCGCCGCACCGGCCCGCCCGCTGCCTCATGCAAAGTCTGCTGCTCCGGCATGGAAGAGTCGCAGCGCAAACTCGAACGGGAAGTCCAGTGCGAAGAGCGGCCCGGCAAATCGCTCCGGCAGCCTGTCGCGCAATAGCGCACCGCGCAAGGACGCCCGGCCAGCGCACAGCAGCCGTAAGCCGGCCGCCGCAGCGAGCGCGGGCGCGGGTAACAGCAAGCGGTATGGATTTACGGCGCGACCCAAGCAGGGAACCAAGAAACGCGGATGACGGCTCAGGAAAACGCAGTTGGTTCGCTGCCTGCCGGCAGAAAGCCCATTGTCGCGATCGACGGTCCCGCCGGAGCGGGGAAAAGCACCATTGCGCGGCATCTTGCCCTGCGCTTTGGGCTGCTGAACCTGGAGACGGGAGCCATGTACCGCGCCTTTGCGCTCAAGGCTCTGCGCATGCATCTTGCTCTTGACGAGGTCTCCGCGCTGGATGAGCTGACCGAAGAGACCGTCATCCGGCTGGAAGCGGGCGATGCGGAAAACCGTGTCCTGATAGACGGCGAGGATGTGACGGGATTGATCCGGAATCCGGCTGTCACAGACGCTGCGTCCCGCGTCAGCGTCTTCCCTTCTATTCGTGCGTGGATGGTGCGTCTGCAACAGCAGATGGGCGCCGCAGGCGGGGTGGTGATGGAAGGCCGCGACATCGGCACCATCGTCTTTCCGCAGGCCGAGGTAAAGATCTTTTTGGACGCAGCGCCGGAGGTGCGCGGCATGCGTCGCTTTGATCAGATGGGCACTTCACCCTCCGTCCAGCCTGACGAGGTCATTCGCGATCTCCGTGCCCGGGATGAGCGCGATCGAAACCGGGCTGACTCACCGCTCAAGCCTGCGCCTGACGCGGTGTTTCTGGACTCGACCCACATGACGCTTGGGGAAGCAGCACAGGCAGCCGAGGCCATCGTTGCGTCCCGCCTTGAATCGCTCGCCGCGCAGTAGGCAGGATGGCATCCCCGAACGGACGTCCGCGCAACGTGCCATCGAATCAACCTGCACAGCAAAATGCGCGGAGCCTGCATCCGTGGCACACTTGGTTGCAGGCTCCGAATCAACCAATGAAAAACGGCTCCGGCGGGGCGCAGCCGGAGCCGATTGCTTGCCCTGTTCCCTGTAGCTCTCCTTGCGCACAGGGCACGATCTTGCGATGGAGGTTGGAGGACGCTTTCCTGCCAGGTTTGCGGACTCGCAAATTTCAGGACCTCACACCTGAGGCTCTCTGATCTGCCCCGCCTGCTCATCCTGCAATATCCGATCCGCTGCGCCGAGTGCCGGACGAGAACCTTTGTCCCCTGTGGCCCGGTGCTGCGGCTGGGCATAGAATCAAAGCTGAGCCTTGGGAATCATGGAAATTACCTGTACGCGGTGCCATCAACCTGTTCTCGCCGAGAACTGCTTCTGCCCCACCTGCGGTCTGCCGCAGCTCGTCTACACGGGCGAGGGACCAGACCCCCAGGTCGCCGCCGAGCGGCGAAGCACACCAGCCCGTGACGCGAGCATGGTGGATTGGAAACCGGCGGTTCGCGCGGCGCTGACCCTTGCCGTGCCCGCCGGGCTGCTGTGCAGCGCGGCATCTCCCGTGGGAGTCTTCGGGCTGGTCTGGATGGGCGCCGCGGCGGCCTGGGCCGTGGTGCTTTACATTCGCCGCCAACAGTCTGCCTGGCTTACCATCGGCGCCGGCGCGCGCATTGGTCTGGTGACAGGTCTGTTCGCCGCGTGGCTTGCCTTCAGCGTCGGGGGTTGCGCGCTTTTTGTACAGCGGTTTGTTCTTCACCGGGCCAGCCAGATGGACACCGACTGGAAAACCCGCGTCACCGCCAGCCAGGAGATGGCGCAGGAATGGACGGCCGGCATGGGGCCCACCGAGGCCAGTGAGGCTAAAGCCGTCCGCAATCAGGTCATGTCGTGGATGCTTTCGCCCTGGGGCCAGGCGGGGATCGAGGCCTTCAGCATTGCCTTCAACTCCATGTTCCTGCTGTTTTTTGCGGTGAGCGGGGGAGCGTTAGGGGCGCGGATCATGGCCCGCAGACGGCGTCCGGAGATCTGACCTGGCTTACGCCGATCTGCTTTGACGTTCGGCGCCCGCTTTTCCAAACTTGCTCCAACGAGCCAAGCCTCGTATCATCCGGCGAGAGAGCCTACATGAGCGAAGCCCCAAGCAAACCCACCCTGCGCACCAAAGGACGGCTGATGTCTGCCTCGGAAATTGAGCGAACGTTGGTGCGGCTGGCCCATGAAATCATCGAGAAGAGCAACGGCAGTGAGGATCTGGCGCTGGTCGGCATCAAGCGCCGCGGCGTGCCCTTGGCCGAGCGGCTGGGCAAGCTGATCTCCGGCATTGAAAAGCATCCCGTCGATACGGGCGTCCTCGACATCCAGTTCTATCGCGACGACCTCTCCACCGCAGACGTGCGTCCGGTCGTCACCAAGGGCGCCATCGGCTTCGACGTCGAGGGCCGCGATGTGGTGCTCTGCGACGATGTGCTCTATACGGGCCGCACCGTCCGCGCCGCGCTCGATGCGCTGTTTGACCATGGCCGCCCGCGCCGCGTGCAACTGGCCGTGCTCATTGACCGCGGTCACCGTGAGCTGCCCATCGAGGCTACCTACATTGGCCGCCACATACCCACCAGCAGCCGCGAAATCATTGAAGTGAAGTTCCACGAGGTCGACGACGACGAGCAGGTGCTGCTGGTCGAGCGCGTGGACTAGCTTCGAGCACCCAAACAGCGCGTCTCCCCGTCGCGCCATGGCCACCGTAATCGCGAATGAAGACCCTATGAATGCAACCGCAGCACCCGTCCGCCGACCGATTCATCCTCCGCCCGTCGCCCCGTCGCATTTTCCGTACAATGCCGGTTCGCTGCTCTCGGTGCAGGATTTAACGCTCGAAGCCATCAGCCATCTTTTGTCGAGGGCCACTGCGCTCGAAGAGATGGACCCGCTGGCGCGTGACCGCATCCTGCTCAAGCGTCGCATTGCGCTGCTCTTTTACGAGTCTTCGACACGCACCCGCACCAGCTTTGAGCTCGCGTCCAAAAGCCTGGGCGCCGATACGACGCTCGTTTCGAGCCTTTCTTCAAGCATTGAAAAAGGCGAGACGCTGAAAGACACCGGCCTGACTTTGCGCGCGCTCGGCGCAGAAGCCATCATCCTGCGCCACAACTCTTCCGGAGCGCCGTGGCTGCTGGAAGAGGTCACCCGCCTGCCCGTGCTCAACGCCGGCGACGGCATGCACGAGCACCCCACCCAAGCGCTGCTGGACCTGCGTACCATTCTGCAGCGCCTTCGCCACAGCATCGACACCGTGGCCGAAGATACGCTCTCCGGCGTCACCATCACCATTGTGGGAGATATTCTGCATAGCCGCGTCGCGCGCTCCAACATGCTGCTGCTGCCCCGGCTGGGTGCTCAGGTTGTGCTCTGCGGCCCTCTGCCCCTGCTGCCGGAGCTGGCAGCAGGCGTGGGACCGGGCATCGCGATCGAGCGCGACTTCGAGTCTGCACTGGGACGGTCGCAGGTTGTGATGATGCTGCGCATCCAGGCCGAACGGCTCGCCGGATTGCAGTTGGACCTTGAAGAGTACAAGGCCGGCTACCAGCTCACCGGCCAGCGACTGGCCGCGCTTGCACCCTCCGCGGTGGTCATGCATCCAGGCCCGATTATTCGCGGCATGGAGCTGACAGCCGGCGTCGCAGACGGCGTGCAGTCGGCGATTCTCGAACAAGTGCGCAACGGCGTGGCCATTCGCATGGCGGTGGTGGAGCGGGCATTGACCATGAACGGAGGCCGCGCATGACGGCGCTTGCCATTCGGAACGGCCACCTGATCGACCCTGCCGCCGGTATCGACGCTCCCAAAGACATCCTGCTCAAAGACGGCAAGGTTGTCGAGATCGCCGGGCCGGGCAAGCTAAAGTCCGCCAATGGCGCTGAGGTGCTGGACGCGACCGGCCTCACCGTGGCGCCCGGCCTCGTCGATATTCACGTCCACCTGCGCGAGCCCGGACAGGGCTACAAGGAGACCATCGCCACCGGCACGGCGGCTGCCGCGGCCGGCGGATTCACCTCCGTCGCGGCCATGCCCAACACCATCCCCGTCAACGACTCGCCTGAAACGACGCGCTGGATGCTTGCCCCGGAACGCAACGCGTCCATTCGCGTCTTTCCCATCGGCGCGGCCACACGCGGCTCCAAGGGCGAAGCGATCAACGACTTTGCCGCTCTCAAGTCCGCCGGCGCAGTCGCCGTCACCGATGACGGCCATCCCATCCTCAAAGACGGCGTGATGCGCGAGACCCTGGCCGCCGCCGCGCGCGTGGGACTCAGCGTCATCCAGCACGCCGAGGACACGCGCCTCACCAAGGGCTGTTCGATGAACGCAGGCCCCATGGCCTTCAAGCTCGGCCTGCGCGGCATGCCGCCTGAAGCTGAGTCCGGCCTGGTGGAACGCGATATCCGCCTGGTCAGCGAACTCCGCGACGCACGCGTGCACCTGCATGTGGCGCATACCTCCACCGCCGCTGCAGTGGCTGCCGTACGCCAGGCCCGCCGCAACGGCCTGCGTGTCACCTGCGAGGTGGCCCCGCACCACTTTCTGCTGACCGAGGAGCATGTGGGCCTCTACTCGACCCACGCCAAGATGAATCCGCCGCTGCGCTCTGCCGCCGACCGTGACGCCATGATCGAGGCCATCCTCGATGGCGTAGTGGACGCCATTGCCACCGACCATGCGCCCCACGCCACGCACGAAAAGGAAGTGGAGTTTGAGAACGCGCCCAACGGCATCACCGGCCTTGAAACAGCACTGGGCCTGTGTCTGCGCTGGCTGCACAAGGAGTGGAAGTTGCCGCTGGGCCGCGTGTTGAGCCTGCTGAGCGCGCAGCCCGCGGCGCTGCTCGGCCTCAAAGGCCGAGGCACCCTCACCGTCGGCAGCTTCGCTGACGTGGTCGTCTTCGACCCCAAGGCAGAGTGGACCTACCGCGCAGCCGACACCCGATCCAAATCACGCAACACGCCGTTTGATGGCTGGACCCTGCAAGGCAAGGTCCGCTGGACCATCAGCGAAGGGCGAATCGCGCACAGGGGCAACGGGCAGTCTTCTATAAAGCCATAGAAAAAGAAATCAGGATGCCTTGCTGACGATTTCCTGCTCGGCCCGGTACCAGTCCTCTTCATGGCTTCCATGCCTGTGGCCGCGCTCTGCCCAATAACGATGCGCGAGCTGTGCAATCTGCTCGTGGGAAGCCGTGCTTGCAGCCGATTTTGTCTGCGTTGTTTTCTTCGCCTTCGCGGCCTTTGTGGTTGCGGTTGCGCGCGGCGCTTTGGAACTGCTCGCTTTCTTGACCGTCTCTGCCATAGGAATCTCCTCTGTTCAATTCGGCGAACATGCTGCCCATCTTCTACAGCGTACAAAACGACAGCCGCCATCCAAAGCGTTAAGGTCCGCCTGGTACCTCTCCAGTCAACCCGCCGCCTCCGCACATCGATTCACAGAATCTCGCTTGCCTCGTTCCGCGCGCGCCGCCTATCCTTGTCAAGCACTGGCCGGGCAAGGCGCGAAGGCCGCGTCTTTCCTGGCGTCATCAAGCCCATGCAGACGTCAGACACGAGGTCACACTGAACAATGGATAAGCGCGAGTTCCTCAAAACCACCGGAGCCCTTATGGCGGGAAGCATGGTCGCACAGTTCTCTTCAGGTCAGCCCTTGGCGCCGCGCGAGAACTGGGCGGGCAACCTCACCTACAGCACGGACCATCTGCACACCCCGGCAACGGTGGAAGAGGTGCGCGCCGTGGTCAGGAGCTGCGCAGAACTGCGCGCACTGGGCACGCGCCACTCCTTTAACACCATCGCGGACAGCACTCACAACCAGATCTCGCTCAAGCGCCTTGAAGATATCACCATCGACGACAAGGTGCGCACAGTTACCGTTGGCGCAGGCGTCACCTACGGCGCGCTTGCGCCGGTTATCGATGCGCGGGGCTACGCGCTGCACAATCTCGCTTCACTGCCGCACATCTCCGTGGCCGGCGCCATCGCCACGGCCACCCACGGCTCAGGCATTCACAACGGCAACCTGGCCACAGCCGTCGCAGCGCTTGAAGTCGTCACCGCTGATGGGCGAATCCTCGATCTCTCGCGCGAGAACGACGGCGACCAGTTCCTCGGCGCGGTGGTTGGACTGGGCGCACTGGGCGTCGTGACGCACGTAACTCTCCACCTGCTACCCACATATCAAGTGGCGCAGACTGTCTATCGGGATCTCTCGTTGGACCACCTGGAGCATCATCTGGACGAGATCTTCGGCAGCGGTTACAGCGTGAGCCTCTTCACAGACTGGCAGAAGCACCGCGCCACGCAGGTCTGGATCAAGCGCCGCCTCGCGCCCGGTGACAAGAATGAGTGGCCGACCGAGTTCTTCGGCGCCGCGCGCGCCGCGGAAAAGCTGCACCCCATCGAGGGCCATCCGGCCGAAAGCTGCACCGAGCAGCAGGGCATTCCCGGCCCGTGGTACGAGCGACTGCCCCACTTCCGCATGAACTTCACGCCGTCCAGCGGGCGCGAGCTGCAGACCGAGTACTTCGTCCCGCGCGAGCGCGGCTATGAAGCCATTCTTGCCGTCGAGAAGCTGCGCGACCGCATCACGCCGCACCTGTTTGTGACCGAGCTGCGCACCATCGCCGCCGATGAGTTATGGATGAGCATGGCTCACGAGCGCCCTTCGCTCGCCATTCACTTCACCTGGAAGCCGGAGTGGCCCGAAGTGCGAGAGATTCTTCCGCTCATCGAAGCGCAGCTCGCGCCCTTCAGCCCGCGCCCGCACTGGGCCAAGCTCTTCACCATCCCGCCCTCGCGCGTGCAGACGCAATACACCCGTCTCGCGGACTTTGAGGCGATGCTCGAACGCCGCGACCCAACGCACAAGTTCCGCAATGAATTTCTGCGGCACAATCTGTACGCAGGCTAAACGGATGAGAGTCCGGAGCGAAGTCTACCCCTTGCGGCGGTAAAGGATCTGGAACTCATAGCCGGGATTGGCGGGAAAAAGAGCGGCCACATGGCGCAGGCGTTCGGCAAGCGCGGGGGCGGCCAGCAGCGGGTAATCACGTTCGCGCAGGTCGTGATAGTCAAAGTCCACAGCCAGCGACAACATATAAACGGCGAGCGCATCCGAGAACGACGCATCGAAGAAGCCGTTGCGCGCGCGCTCGTCGATGCTCTTTTGCCCGGTGCGCGGCTCGGTAGCGCGACGCCGTGTCTCCCACGCGTCCTGGCTGGTTTCTCCGCGCACCTGCGCCTCAGCCTGTGACCATACCAGCGAAGCAAAGCTCTCGGGCACACCTGCAGCCTCCACAAAGTTGTGGGCCACGTTGATAAAGAACTCAAAAGCCAGTCCGAAGCGGTCTTCCATCAGCCGCGTGGAGAGAAACACAAGATCCGTATCGCCAAACTGCGCGTTGCGGTGGCAAACGGCGCGATCCCCCAGCTCAACCGAGTAGGCGGGCGCAATCATCGTCTGTCCCGTGTCCGCAACCGCCAGCGGCACAAAGTAATAGGCCCGCAGGCTCAGTGCGCTCGAGAGCGAAGACGGAACAGTGCCCACGAGCCGGTCAAGATCCGATTCTGCCAGACGCGTCTCGCCCCACGTGGCATAGCGAATTCCGTTGGGAGCGCGGCCCACCGTGGTCTGACTGGCAACCCGCTCTGCGGACCAAAGCTCGACTTGTGCGCTGCTTCCCATTCAAACTGTATTCTAGACGAGAGAGGCCGCAAAGACGATGCCATCCGCACAAACTCGGCACCCGCATACCGTATTTGGATTTCCCCTGGCAGGCTTTAGCCTGTTCCAGAGCCTGCTGCTGGCCTTTGCCAGCGGATTCTTCGCCTTCTTTGCTTCCACATGCCTCGCCATCTTTGCCCTGCTTGCCTGGAATCTGATCGGCGGCCACACAGTGAATTATGCCGACACCTACCGCTATGTGGGTTTCCCGGCCGGTGTTGCCGTGTTGGCAATTGCGTTGCCATACTTTGGCATTCTGTGGCTGCGCGCCAAGTTCCGCAGGTAGACCTTTGCCGCCTCAAAAAGCGAATGCCTTCCGCATCGGGAAGGCATTCGCGCTTTGTGAGGCCTTTGTTTCTTCGGCTCAATGTCCGGCGGGCGTGGGGTTTGCCGGATCAAACTTCGCGACCTGAATCTTGCGTGCGAGTCCCACCTTCGACAGAAGCCAGATGCCCCAGAAATTGGGGTCGATCTCATACCAGGCGAGCCCGTGGCGGGCTGATACGGGATGCGCATGGTGATTGTTGTGCCAGCCCTCGCCGCCCGTCAGCAGCGCCACCCACCAGCTATTGCGCGAGTCGTCCCGTGTCTCAAACCGGCGGCTGCCCCACAAATGTGTGGCAGAGTTGACCAGCCAGGTGGCATGAAGTCCCAGCGTCACGCGGAGAAAGACACCCCACAACACCATGGCGATGCCGTTCAACGGGCCGCCAAAGTACCACCCGCCGCCCAGCAGCGCCCCCCCCGTGGCCGTTATTGGAATCCAGTGATATTTGCTCAGCCAGACGTGGAAGCGGTCGCGGCCCAGGTCCGGCGCGTAGCGGCTTGCCAGCAGCTCAGTCTGCGCGTGCAGCGCTTCACCAAACA
>JAJZGF010000210.1 GCA_021805025.1 Acidobacteriota bacterium | reverse complement strand
GATGGAGCGGAAGCAGGTAAGACGCATTCCAGTGGTCGATGCGAGTGGGAAGTGTGTCGGGATCGTCGCTCAGGCCGACATCGCTCTGCGCGACACACCGCTGCATACGCATCACACTCTGGCTGCAATCTCTCAGCACCACACTCTCGCTCAAGCCGCAGCACAGGCCTAGTTTCTTGGAACACAGGACCCTCACACGAACAGAGCATGGGGCAGCGCCACCTGCCCCATGATTGGAACCCCATGACTGGAAGAAGGCCGCTTAGTAGCGAAGCAGAGCCCCGGTCTCGGCAAACAAGTCAGCCGTCGGCAGATCCGGTGCGATGATTCTCGCTCCTGTCGCCAGAGCCCTCCGTACCAGAAACTCTTCCGCAGACACAGGATGGCTCTGTCTGCTTCCGCACGCAGGACACTCTGTGCCGACGTTCCACCAACTCTGACATATTGAGCAGGCCGTGACGTCTTTCCCCGCGAGATCGCCAAGAAAAAGCGCCTGAACACTGCCTGCTTCCAGCCTGCGCAACACGGCGTCCACACCCACCGCGCTGATCTCCGGACGTTCGCGGATAAGCTCCCAGAAATGGACGTATTGCTGACGTAGCTTCTCCCTGACCACTGGTTTGGTCGCCTTGGCGATCTCATCGGTCGTCATGTCCAGGTTTGTCAGATGAAACCTTCCTGACATCATTTCGGTCATACCTGCTTTGACAAGTTGAGGCTCCAGTTCGGACCAGACATCCTCGCGGCATCCCACCACAAGTTGCCCGCAAGAGAGATCCAGCATCATCAAATGCAAGTCCAGCGCCAGTGATTTGAAGTACGCCTTCGTGCGTTCGCGCACACTTCCGTCGATGTGATCGGACCAGCCAACCCGCGAATCGTCTGCCTCGACTGCCAGATCTGCCGTAGGCAACAAAGGCAAAGCGAGAGCGTCCGTACCGCGCACCAGAAAGACCCGTGCCTTACCCCGCTCCACCAGTGCGACACAGCAGGGGGTGGTCGCTTCCAGCGCGCGCAGCAGAGGAACCATCTGAAACCTCTGCGACACCTGCAGGCCGCTTAAGTCTCCACAGGTTGGAAGATCGACCACCTGCCAAATGTCCCTGTCTTTACAAGCGAAAACCGCATGGAAGCGTCGCGGCGAACCCCGAAACTCCGGCTCCATGCTCAGAATCCGGGCCAGATCCTTCGACAAACCGGGACTGCCGTCATGGGTCTCATACCGGTCTCTGGCAGTCTTGATTAGATGTTCGAACGTCAGGGCTTCTCCGCGGTGCGCTTTGTCCGATAAGTTAGGCCGGGAGAAGTACAGGGTAATGGCATGGGATGCTTCGTCATAGACTTCCGCAAGCGTTGCGATGGCTTTAGGAGAAAGTGGATTCAGAGCAGCAGGAACGGGTGGGACAGCGATTGTCTTCATACGGTCACTCCTACGTAGAAGCATCACTTTAGCGGCTTGCGCAGGTGATCGCGGTGACAGCAATCACGCAGTCCACGCGGCGGCCCTGGCGAGGCCCCGCGATCCAGACCAAGCCATCAGGCTCTCGTAACAGGAGCACCTGCGAACTCATCTGATTTGTGGATATTAGCGTGCACACTAGAGACGGGATCAACGCCCGGTGCCATGTGGTTCACGCCTTCTGCCGACCATTTTGGGGCCAGGCATGTCTGCCATCCGCTTCCTTGCTCCACTAACTGCGGACCCGCACGCGTGCTCCATCTCTCAACTCTACGCTGGGATGCGCGATAACCGCGTCTCCGGGATGAAGTCCTTCCCGAACCTCCCACTGGCTCTCTCCACGGTGTCCGACACTAATTGGAGTACGACGCGCCTTTCCGTTGCGCACCACGAAGACTGCCCATTCGTTGTCTGCGCGAAAGACAGCGCTGGAGGGAACCAGCAATACATCGGCGGCCTCCCAGAGAATTACCTGCACCTCCACGTGATACGCATCCTGCAAGGACTGCGGATCGCCTTCCAGGTCGCAGATGACATTCACGCGCTGCTCCTCCACCCCAAGTGCTGAGATTTTGGTAAAGGCACCGGGCTCCACCATTCGTACGCGAGCCGGAATCGGGGTATCGCCGCCCCAGTCGGTAATCCTTGCGGCCATGCCCGGTTTTATTCGAACAGCATCTCGTGTCAGGAAGTCGGAGACGATCTCGAGGCGAGGGGTGTAGCCGATCTCCACGATTGGCGTTCCAGGGCTCACGATGCGTTCACTCTGCTCGATGAGCCTCAGGATGCGTCCGCTCACCGGCGAAACCACCGCGGTGGGGAGAGTGGAGCGGCCACCCTGATAGACCAGCAGCGCGGATTTTGCCTCTTGGACTTGAAAGGCCGCTGACTGTGCTCCAGCAGTTGCCGATTGCAATTGCTTTGATGTTGCCTGTTCAAGCGTCACAGCCTTGTCGATGGCTTGTTTCGAGATGATTCCCTGCGCAAACAGTGCATGGCCTCTGGCGAGATCTTCTTTGGTTTGCTGATACTCCGCCTGGGTTCGGCCAGCCAGGCCATTGGCTTGCTGCTCGGCGGCAACTGCGGCCTGGAGGCGTGCTTCAAGGATGGCACGCTGACGCGGATCGATGGGTGTCGGGTCAATCCAGGCAACCGGCTGGCCGGATTGCACCGGATCCCCTGCATGCAGGTTGATCCTCCGCAATTGACCGGTAACCGTGGCCGCCAGTACGAAGTGGTCATGCATTCTGGTCTTGCCTTCTTCTTCGACAATCTCCTGCAAAGGACCGCGTCGAATGGAAGCTGTCTCAACCACAGCCGGCGAGGGGCGAAAGGCCAGGGCCAAGGCAGTCACCAGCAGCAACAGTGCAAGCCATGCGAGGATTCGTGTGCGACGCTTCATATCACTCCCCTGCCTTGAGTACAGAGACAATGTCCATACCGGCGACCCGTCTGCTAACCAGAATGCCAGAGGCAACTGCGGCAAGGAACACGATCACGAAGGCCCATGCGTAGCTCGCCGGTTGCACCACCAGAGGCATGCGGTAGAGTTCCGTCTGCAAGTGGAAAGTCAGTATTGCACAGACAACATAGCCAGCGGCAAACCCAAACGGCAGTGCGGCCAGCGTGATAAATGCTTGTTCGCCAAGAAGGATCAACGTGATCTCGCGACGAGTGAAACCGAGAATGCGAAGGGTTGCCAACTCGCGTGAGCGCTCCGAAAGGCTGATTCGGGCTCCGTTGTAGATCATGCCAATGGCAATCACCGAGGCAAAGACAATCAACGTTCCAATGGATAACGTCATACTTCGATTGATAGTCTCCCGAAAGCTGTCCACGGCTGCTGCTTTAATCGATACAGCCGCAACTGCTGGCAATTGCTTGAGTCGCTGATAAAGCTCTTGCTGCTTCTCCCCGTCGACCTGCATCAGCGACCCGGAGATGGAGCCGTCTTCCTGCATCAACCGATTCAGCGCGTGGATATTCATATAGGCGTTCGTTCCCAGAAGTTCGTCGACTGTGGCTGCAACCGCGATGGTGCGCGCAGGACGTCGTCCCTCCAGTACTTCTACGTTGATGCTGTCGCCGGGCACCACCCCTAAGATCCCCGCCAGGGTGGAACTTAGAACAATGCCCTCAGGGGGCAACGAGAGAGTATTTCCGGTGCCGTCAACAATCCGATGAAGCTCGCCTTGTTCCGGCAAGCCAAGGATAGAGGTCTTTCGCGATCGATTTTGAAACTGCAGACGCACAGGAACTGCCCGGAATGCCTCTGAGCGAATCACGCCCGGCAATTGAGCCAGCTCAAACTCAGCCTGCGCAGAGTGTACTTCGTTGAGGGTCACCGCGATGTCTTCCCGCTGCACATCGTGAAACTGCACTTCCATCATGCGATGCAACGAGTCGAATAGGCCAAACTCAACCACGAGGATCATGACCGAGCAGGAGATGGCGAATGCCGAGGCCAGTGCCCGCAACGGTCTTCGTTCGAGGTTTCTGATGATCATTCTGACTGCGGGAGATAGCGATGGCAGATTCAGTTTGTCGAGAATCATCGGGCGGAATCGAGCAGGCGCTTCGGGACGCATGGCTTCGGCCGGCGGCAAACCGACTGCTCGCACCACCGCCCCGATAGCTCCGGCAATTGCGGTAACAAAGGTGATAAGGCCAGCCCAGAGCAATATCGGGAGATCCAGCCGATAGACGAGAACGGGGAAGCGATAAAACTCGGCATAGAGCGATGCCAGCTTGATGCCGAAGTACCATCCAATGCCACATCCCAGCACATAGCCGGCAATCGCAACCAGCAGGCTGAACTCGACGTAATGAAGGCCCACGAGCCAGTCTGGATAGCCGAATGCCTTGATCACGGCTATTTCAGCTCGTTGCGTGCTGACCAGACGCATAAAGGACAGATGGACCAGGAGAGCAGCGACGGCCAGAAAGATGGTGGGAATTACTGTGGCCGTGATCCTGTTCTGCGAGATTTCGTCGGAGATAAAACGATGGGATACCTGATCGGAACGCCCGTAGGCTCCCAGCGTTCCATACGAGTCGAGTTCGCGGTCCATCATCGAGATGACATCGAGTTCGTTTGTCCCTGGCAGCAGTGAGACCGCAATCGAGTTGAAAGCGCCCTTCATGTTCAGGGCAGACTCCAGGGTCTCCGCAGACATCCAAAGAACGCCGAATCGCTTGTTGTCAGGGAACAGCGATCCGCCTCCTCGAATCTCGTAGATATATTCCGGCGACAGTGCGATTCCGACGATGCGCAGCTTCTGCCAGCGCCCCTGGATCACTGCTTGCAGCTCACTGCCAGGTTCCAACTTGTTGGCGTTGGCGAAGGCCTCGCTGGCAATGATTTCATTGCGCCCGGTCGGAGACAGATACCTGCCCCGACGAAGAAACAGCGTATTCAGTCCTTGGCCCTGGCGTGCCGGGATGGAGATCATGCGGCCTACAGCAGGCTCCTGCAATCCTGGCACATCGAGAGTGACATCCATCACAACTCGGGTCTCAACCTGTGCGACGCCTGGAATCTGACGGATGCGTTCCGCCACCCAGTCCGGAGCCCGCTTCAGTTCTACGAAGATGTCGGCAAAGCGATACTGGGCGTAGTAGTCCGCCTGAGAACGCAGCAGGGAAAGGTACATCGCCCGCATGCTTACAAACGACGCAACACCGCAGGCGATCACCAGTGCAATAGCCGCAGCTTGACCTCGCATCTTGAAGAGATCACGGAAAAGTTTGCGCTCTAGTGTCCCCATAGTTCACCAGACCAACTCTTCGGGAGAGGCTTTCCTCGCGTTCTGCGTCACTTCGACAATTTCGCCGCTGCGAAGTCGAATGACGCGATCGGCCATGGCGGCGATTGCCGAGTTGTGTGTGATCACCGCAACCAGGGTGTGGAGTTCACTGTTAATTTGCGCCAGTACATCCAGCACGAGCTTGCCGGTAGGGAAGTCCAGCGCTCCCGTGGGTTCGTCGCAGAGCAGGATGTCAGGCTTCTTTGCAATCGCTCGCGCGATAGCCACCCGTTGTTGCTCCCCACCCGAAAGCTGAGACGGAAAGTGGTTCTCTCGCTCAGTAAGCCCGACCAGACGTAGTGCCTCTTTGGCATCCATGGGGTCGTCGGCGATCTCAGTCACCAACGTCACATTCTCCAGCGCTGTCAGGCTCGGAATCAAATTGTAGAACTGAAACACAAAGCCAACATGCTCCCGGCGAAAGCGGGTCAGCCCAGCATCATCGGCGCGAGAGAGCCAGTGATCGCGAAAACGAACGTCGCCGGAGGTGGGCGTGTCGAGCCCGCCCAGAATGTTCAACAAGGTCGATTT
>JAJZGF010000209.1 GCA_021805025.1 Acidobacteriota bacterium | reverse complement strand
GCAGCAGGGTACGTTTGTACCGAAACTGGTTGGGTAGTTACGCGTAAGAGAAGCCGTCCATGAATAGAGGAAGATGTGGAAAATAGCATACCGACCTCGTGCTGTTCTTACTTGAATGGTCAATGGGTGAAGACTGGAAACGAGTTCGAGGTGGTCAATCCAGCGACCGCGAAGCCGTTTGCCCGGGTCTCAACGATTGACAACGGTCAACTAAAGGCCGCACTGCGTGCCGCTGCAGGTGCCCTGCCCGCATGGCGCGCGAAGACCGCGAAGGATCGGGGCCTTTTGTTGCACATGGTTGCAGACGAAATTGCGCGTCGCAAGACCGAGATCGCGCGGCTCATCACGCTTGAAAATGGCAAGCCGCTGGCCCAGAGCGAGGGAGAAGTTTCAATGTCCGAAGACCATCTCAGGTGGTTTGCGGAGGAAGGGCGGCGTGTCTACGGCCGAATTATTCCACCTCAGGCTAATGGAAAACGGCACTTGGTCATGAAGACACCTATCGGGACGGTGGGAGCAATAGCTCCATGGAACTTTCCACTGGTGCTTGCTGTACGCAAGGTTGCACCAGCCATGGCGGCAGGATGTCCTGTCATCCTCAAGCCGGCTACGCAGACTCCGCTCTCGGCGGTGGTATTGGCAGAATGTATGGAAGCGGCAGGAGTCCCCAATGGAGTATTTCAGTTGGCGATAGGCAATGCGGTCATGATCTCCGAAGAGTTCCTCTCGAATGACATATGCAGAAAGATAAGTTTCACAGGTTCCACCAGAGTCGGGCAGGAACTGATTCGCGGCGCTGCCAAGAGCATAAAGCCTCTCTGTCTGGAGTTGGGCGGGCTTGCACCTGTCCTGGTTTTTGACGATTGCGACTTAGACAAGGCCGTGCAGGAAACGATTATTGCGAAGTTCCGTAATACAGGTCAGTCGTGCATTGCTGCCAATCGAATTTATGTTCAGAAGACAATTTATAAAGAATTCTTAAATCGCTTTGCTCGCGCAGTAGAGAAGTTGAAGGTTGGGCCCGGTCTCAATCCCGGCATGGATATTGGACCGCTGATCAACCAGAATGCTCTTGATGGAGCTATTGCGCAAATTGAAGACGCGGTGAAACGGGGAGGTCGGGTGATCGCAGGTGGCGAACGCTTGAATGAGTTACCAGGTTTCTTTCTCAAGCCGACGGTTATCGAAGGCATAAGTGATGATGCCATCTGTATGTGCGAAGAAACATTTGCTCCGATTGCTCCTGTTAGCAGCTTCGATACGGAGGAAGAGGTGATCCGTCGCGCAAATAACACTCCCTACGGATTGAGCGCGTACGCGATGACGCGGGATATTGGACGCATGTTCCGTCTCGGCGAGCAGATTGAGGCAGGGACGCTCGGTATCAACGACGGCGCTCCTTCCACGAGTCAAAGTCCCTTCGGTGGCGTCAAGCAGAGCGGCTGGGGGCGCGAGTTGGGCATGGAAGGTCTTGAAGCTTTTGTAGAAACAAAGCACGTATCGATTGGCGGAGTCTGATGATTCAATCTGAGTCCGTAAGGGAAAAAGGAGATCGGAACCTATGATTCATTTTCTAATACATGACGTGTCGGACAACGTTGGCGTTGCGGTAGTGGATGTTGCTGCTGGCGCAGACTGCATCGGCAGGAATTTATCCACCAATGAGTCTCTTAAAGCTAGTTCCGAGGAGGCGATCCCACTAGGCCACAAGATAGCCCTGAAGGATTTAGCGGTTGGAGACACCGCAATCAAGTACGGATGTGAGATCGGAATTATCGTTCAGGCCGTCAAAGCTGGACGCCACGTTCACACGCACAATCTCAAGACTAAAAGGTGGGCATAGGCATGGGGAAGCGGAAGGTTCTTGGATATAGGCGCGAAAACGGACGAGTTGGAGTGCGCAATCACGTCATCATTTTGCCTGTGGATGATATTTCGAATGCGGCTTGCGAAGCGGTGGCTAACAACATCAAAGGCACTCTCGCCTTGCCTCACGCATATGGCCGACTACAGTTCGGAGAGGATCTCGATCTATTCTTCCGCACGATGATTGGGACGGGAAGCAATCCGAATGTCGCAGCGGTGGTGGTGATTGGGATTGAGCAGGGGTGGACGCAACGGATCGTTGATGGAATCGCAAGGACCGGCAAGCCCGTGAAGGGATTTTCAATCGAGGGCAAGGGAGATATTCGAACGATCGCAGATGCTTCCTACCAAGCGAAGGAGTACGTGCAGTGGGCAACGGAACTTCAGCGCACTGAGTGTGATCTTGATGAGTTGTACATCAGCGTGAAGTGCGGCGAGTCAGATACGACGACTGGGCTTTCAAGCTGCCCAACAGTCGGCAACGTCGTCGACAAACATTGCGCGGAAGGCGGCACAGCTTCGTTCGGCGAGACAAGCGAGCTAACTGGCGCTGAGCATATTGTTGCTGCCAAAGCGTTAAACGATGAAGTCCGCAAGGAGTTTTTTGCAGCCTTTGAGGACTATACCAATCTGGTTTTCAGTCAGAAGAAGGATGATCTTTCCGAGTCTCAACCCACGAAGGGAAATATTGCGGGCGGCTTGACTACAATTGAAGAGAAAGCTCTGGGTAATGTAGAAAAACTTGGTAAGCGCACAAAGTTTGTAGGGTGCCTGCCCCCCGCAGTTCCCCCCTCTAAGGCAGGTTTGTGGTTCATGGATACATCGAGCGCTGCGGCAGAGGCAGTGACATTATGGGCTGCATCCGGAGCGGTCATTCACCTCTTTCCAACAGGTCAAGGGAATGTTGTAGGCAACCCGATCGAGCCTGTCATTAAACTCTCCGGCAATCCGAAGACGGTTGCCACCATGAAGGAGCACATTGACCTGGATGTGTCCCCCATTTTGCAGGGCCAGATGACGATCGACCAGGCGGGCGATGCTTTGCTGGACATGATCGTGCGCACGGCGAACGGACGCTTCACTGCAGCAGAGGCGTTGGGCCATCGCGAATTCGTGATGACCAAACTCTACAGAAGCGCTTAGCGGTGCTGATTTCGCGTGCACCAACTTGCGACCCAATCCGTTCCATTGAGGCCTCTGTCCTATGAAAAGATTTCCGGCACACGAAATACGAGATCTGTCTGCAAAGCTCGTCAGTGGAGCAGGTGTTCCGGCTTGCGATGCGGGGATCCTCGCCCGGGCTTTGGTTGATGCAGATCTGCAAGGTATTTCGACCCACGGAGTCTCGCGGTTGGGCATCTACCTGAAACGGCTCGAGAAGGGACTGATCGAGTCGAAAGCGGACCTGGTGGTTGAGCGCGACGGCGGTAGCATCCTTGCGCTCGACGCGGCGAACGGCCTGGGCCAGGTGCAGGCGGTGAAGGCACTGGAGATGCTGCAACCGCTTGCGATGCGGAACGGCATTGCGGCCGCCACCATCCGCAACTCGCAGCACTTCGGTGCGCTCTCCTACTATTGCAACCTCGCAGCAAGCCAGGGGATGGTGCTGCTGGCAATGACTAATTGCGAGCCGGCTATGTCGCCGGAGGGCGGCTATCAGGCGTTCTTCGGCACCAATCCGATCGCGGCCTCTTTTCCTACTGGAAAAGGATACAACGTCAAGATTGACCTCTCGACCTCCATCGTTGCGCGAGGAAATATTATCGCAGCTCAAAAGAATAAGGAGCCTATTCCGCAGGGGTGGGCGCTGGGTCCGCAGGGTGAGCCGACCACAAACGCCCAGCAGGCGCTGCTCGGCACGGTGCTGACCATGGCGGGGCATAAAGGGTATGCGCTGGCGCTGATGGTGGAGGTGTTCAGCAGCGTGCTATCGCGCGCGGCTATAGGTCCCGAAATCGGATCGATGTATAAAGACATGGATCGCAGGCAGAACGTTGGCCACTTTCTCTGTCTCCTCAATATTGCTGCTTTTCTTGATCTCGCCGACTTCAAGAAGCGGATCGACGAGACAATTGATCGGATCAAGTGCAGCAAAAGGCGGCCAGGCGTCGATGAAATTCTTATCCCGGGCGAGCGCTCTTCGAGGAATGCCAAGGCGAATGCGGCGCGGGGAGTGAGTGTCTCTGATGAGACGCTGGCTGAACTTGAACAGTGGTGCAGCCGCTTGGATGTGTCGTTTGACCTTAATGAGGTGAATGTTTGACTTATGCCCGATATTCTTATCTGCGAAAACATTCATGGTGCTGCCGTCGAGGTTTTATCCTTGCAGTTCGAAGTTTCCTTCCTGCCTGATTTATGGAAGGATTCAGTAGAGCTGTCGAAACGCATCGGCGACTACCGCGCCCTCATTGTGCGGAATCAGACGCAAGTGACTGCGGCGCTGCTTGCGGCGGGCAGCAAACTGGTAGTGGTCGGTCGCGCAGGAGTGGGGCTGGATAATGTGGACGTCGCTGCCGCAACTCGGGCCGGCATCCTTATCACCTTCACACCAGATCAGAACGCGGTCAGCGTGGCTGAACTGGCTATGGGCTTGATGCTGTCGTTGGCGCGTATGATTCCCGCCGCGAATCAAGACACGAAGAATGGCAACTGGAACCGTCAGATGTTTGTCGGGATGGAACTCTACGGCAAGACCATAGGCATTGTCGGCGCCGGAAAGATCGGATATCTGACTGCGCGTCGTGCGCAAGCGTTCGGGATGAAGGTCCTTGCTTACGACCCTTTCATCAGCCGCGATAGCATCCTGCTCAGTGAGTTGAATGCCGAGTTGGTCTCGCTGGACGAGTTGCTTGCGAGGGCTGACATTGTCTCCTGTCATCTTCCGGCAACGCCAGGCACAGTTGGGATGTTCAACGCGGAGCGTTTCGAAAAAATGAAACCCACAGCCACTTTTGTCAATACCTCGCGCGGAGAGGTTGTAGTGGAGAGCGATCTTCTCGGCGCTCTGGAGTCCGGACAGATCGCGGGTGCTGCGATGGATGTCCGCTCCAAAGAGCCTCCGCAGGCAGGCGGACTGGAACGTTTGCCGAATCTGATTCTGACACCGCATGTGGGGGCATTCACGCAGGAAGCGCAAGATCGCGTGACGAGGGCAATTTGTGAGGACGTAGCACGTGTGCTCGATGGGAAACCTGCTCAGAATGCGGTCAACAAATTATCCAACTGACTTTCGCTAGCGTCTTCGCCAAAGGCGACTTGCTGACTTGAACGTGACGTGCTGCAAATCAACCGGGTGATCCCAATCCTCATTCAGATAACAGCAGAGTGTCAGCCGCTTTGTCGGGAAAAATCACTTTGCAGCTTTTGTCGTTAATGGCGCTCATCCTAGCTGGGCTATCGGGAAGGCATCAGGCGCGTGCTCAGGAGCACTACCACTTTCATAGCTTTGATATGCCTGTTGAGCAGCGGATCAACAATGTACGCTCTCTGATGACCATCCAGGAGAAAATTGATTTTCTTGACAAGTCCTTAAGCGTTTGGTGCATTGGTATTCCTATGAAAGGTCATTACATCTACTTTCGCAAAGGTACGTGTTCGCACACTCAGCTTCTATGATCCGGATCGAATCGACCACCTATTGAAATAAAATCCATGGCAGTGCCATGGTTCAGGAGATTTCATGGACCTTCGTCGACACGTAGCCCCGCTCTTCGTACTCATTGTGTCTGGAATCTTCCTCACATTCTTGCATCCCTCCCGCGAGAGCCATGCAGCTACAGGTCTACCCGCTTACAAGAATCGCTCACTGCCGATTGAGCGGCGCATACAGGATCTGATCAGCCGCATGACACTGGAAGAAAAAGTCCGCATGTGTTTTGGCGGAGAACAGCCTGGGGTCGTTCAGTTTTACGGTATACCCCGCTTGGGGATTCCCTCGCTGCTGCAAACCGATGGCCCCCGCGGCATAGCTGGAGCAGTCACGGCAACTTCATTCCCACCCGGCATAGGTCTT
>JAJZGF010000208.1 GCA_021805025.1 Acidobacteriota bacterium | reverse complement strand
CAGATCCTCAAAAGCGTCCGGCCCTTCTTCTCCGCTGGTTTCGATAGAGGCTAGAACCTTGCGCGTTGCGTCGACCGTTTCCAGGATGAGCGAGATCAGAGAAGGCGAGAGTTCCAGTTCGCCATCGCGCAACCGGCACAATAGACCCTCGGCTTGATGGGTGATGCGCTCCAGCGTCGAGAACGCGAAGAAGCCGCACGTGCCCTTGATCGTGTGAATGCTGCGGAAGATGCTGGCCAGCAGCGCCGCGTCCTTCGGGCGCTTCTCCAGTTCTACAATTTCCTGATCCAGGCGCGAGAGGTTTTCATGACTCTCTACAAGGAATTCACGAATCACATCCTGATCTTGCATGCGCATGTACTCCACGAAGCCTAAAGCGGCTCCTCGCTGATTCTTCGGCACGTGTCTTCAGAGCTTCTTCTCGATCCCGACTGGCATTTGCAGTAGCGGAAGGGTCGACAGCAGTTGACTGATCAATTCATCGGCCAAGGAATGGAACCCATAAATAATTGTTCTTAATCTTCGAATTCATTGCGGAGAGCGCCCCTGCGGGCAGAGGCTCGGTTCAGCTTCGTCCTCGGACGAGCTCGCGCACCGCGGCATGATGTTCGGAATCCACCCACCTCGGCGATCACTGATCGCACCGCCTGCCGTTTATGGCATGGACATACCTGCAGAAAGCGCACAGCAGATTGCCGGCCTGCAACGGCGTCCTGAAGGGAGTGTTCGTGATGCCAGAGATGTGGCAAGGCAGGACTATGTGGGGAAGATTCGATCTGCCTGCATGAGTGTTGGCGTGGATGTCTCTGCGGCAACCAGGTCGGGAAGATGCGCGTGCGCCTTGCCGGGTGCAAATGTTTCGTACGACCATCCATTTATGATGGCCACTTCACGGACGTGACTTATCAATCCGCTGGCTCAGACCCTCTTCCCCTCGAAACGTCGCAAGCGTCCGATCCATTGAGATGGAGCGGAATGGGGGATCCTGGCACCATGGCGGGTGCGGCGCTTACCGCGGCACCCGATGCAAAACTACCGGGAGACTCGGTGGAAGATGGAAGGATCGATTCATCGACGGATCAGACCCATTCGGCGGAGGTCCAACGGCAGGTTGCGGGCCCGTCGGCGTCTCGACCTGCGGTATCCGGAAGGGGAACTCGATCTTTCGCTGGAGTTCGATGCGCTCTTCGCTTACCGTCCCCGCATAGGTACTGTTGCCGGCCTTGAACGAGACGTTCCTGCCATCGACTTTGCCGTTTTCGATCGGGATGGGCGCCTCGTCTCCTGTGAAGAAGCCGCCGCCGCCCTCCACAGTGCCCGTGAGGCTGCTACCATTCTGGTGCAGAGTAAACACCATCATTCCATTGCCCGCGATGAATGCGAGTATGCCGGTAGGGGCAGCGGCCGGCACAGGCCGCCACAGACCCGTGATGCCTGAGCCTACCGGAACTTCGCGTTCCCAGGCTTCCACCTGCGGACGGAGTCTTGCGGCCTTCGCGTCAACCGTCACGCTGGCCGGCGCGAGTCCGGGCGAAGTGGCTTGAACCGTGATGCTTCCGGCGGTCTTGCTCGACTGGACAATCGCCATGCAGAGACCGGAGAAGGCTTTTCGGGATGTGCCCTTGTCGGATTCGTGGTCGGTGGGGTCGCCATTGCCGACGCCGATCAGGCGTCCATCCCCCGTGACGGTAAAGGACACTTCGTTATCGGTAATCGGCACGACGCGACCCTGGGCATCAAGAACCTCGACGGCGAACATGGCAACGTCTTCGCCGTCCGCGCTGACGGTTTGCCGGTCGGCTTTCACCGCCAATTTTGCAGCGGAGCCCGTAGTTTCCCGCTTGGCCGTCATCGCCAGCTTGCCGTCCTTATAGCCGCGCGCCTCAATAACGCCGGGAGAATAACTGACGTCCCACGCCACATGCGAATCCTTTTTCACTTCCTTGGTGCCAAGGCTCTGCCCGTTGTGGAACAGCTCAACCTTGTCCAGGTTGGAATAGACCCAGACGGCGATCTCCTTTCCCTCCATGCCCGGCCAGTTCCAATGTGGAAAGAGGTGGAGAACCGGCTTTGAAGTCCACCAGGCCTGGTAGTAGTAGAACGAGTCCTTGGGGAATCCGCAGGTATCGATGATTCCGTACTGCGAGCTGATGTTGGGCCACTCGTTGGGCGAGGGTTCGCCGCGATAGTCGAATCCGGTCCAGATGAAACCTCCGGCGAGCCACGGCTGCGCATCGCAGAAGCTCCACCAGCCTTCCGCCGATGCCCGGCCGGTTGTGGTGTAAGGATCGTACGAGCCCACGTACCCCTTTGCGGGGTCAGTCACGTAAATGCCGCGCGTGCCGACGGCGCTGACGGTCTCAGTGCCGATGACGGGCCTGTCCGGATGGGCCTTGTGATAGGCCGCGGCGCCTGGGTCCATGTAGTTGTAGCCGATGACGTCGCAGACTGCCAGACCGCCCGTTCCGATGGCTCCGGTGGGGGCGATGGAGACTGGTCGCGTGCCATCGTGCCGGGTGGCAACCGCCTTCATTGCTTCCAGAATCAGTACTCCCCTTTCGCTGTTTGCGACTCGCTCTTCGTTTCCCATGGACCACATGAAGACGCTCGGATGATTGCGGTCGCGGCGCACCAGGTCGCCAAACTCTCTAAGGCCCTCCGGATTGGAAGACATCATGCGTGTCTCATCGAAGACCAGCATCCCCAACGCGTCACAGGCGTCGAGCAGCTCGGGTGTGGGGGGGTTATGAGAGGTGCGCAAGGCGTTGCAGCCCATATCCTGAAGCCTTCGGACGCGGTAGTACTGCACGGCGTCAGGCAGCGCCGCTCCCAGGCCGGCATGATCCTGGTGATTGCAGGTTCCTTTCACCTTCACGGATTTGCCGTTGAGGAAGAAACCTTCTTCGGCGTCGAACTTCAAGGTGCGAATGCCGAACGGCGTCTCGCAGCGATCCACGACCTGGCCGCCCGCACGGACCTCCGTAACCAGCCTGTAGAGGTTTCTCTCTTCGAGCGACCATAGCAGGGGGCTGTTCACCGCCAGCTCCTGCTCGTAAGTGCGCTCTTCTCCCTTGGGAATGGAGACGAGCGCCGTGGCTACCTTTCCCACCGCATGGCCAGAGGGATCAAGCACCGTGGAGATGACGCGCGCGCTCTGCGCGGCCTTGCCGTCGTTGCTTACCTCGGTGCGGATGGAGAGAGAGGCTTGGCCAGGCTGGACTTTGGCAGAGACAAAGATGCCCCATTTTTTTACGTGCATGGGATCGGTCTTCACCAGCCAGACGTGCCGATAAATCCCTGCGCCCTCGTAGAACCAGCCGTCGCTCAGGGTAGCATCAACACGAATCAGCAAGACGTTTCTGCCACCGGCATTGGCAAAGTCGGTTACGTCGAAGCTGAAAGGATCGTAGCCGCCGCTGTGGTTGCCGATGTAAAAGCCGTTGAGCACCACCATCGTCTCCCGGTAGGAACCATCGAACTCGATGGTGAGCCGCTTGCCAGCGTCGGCAGCGGGAAGGTCAAAGACGCGGCGATACCAACCAACGCTGGTGGTCGGATAGGTCCGGCCAAGCGGGTAGAACCCTTTGCTGGAAAGCGCGGGGTCGTTTTGAAACGGCAGCTCGACCGCCCAATCGTGGGGCAGATTCACAGGCTGCCAGCCGCTATCGTCGAATGCGAGAGCGCCGGCGGGAAGAAAGTTTCCAGTCTTCTGGAAGTTGCCAACCCTTCCATCTCCGAACTCGAAATCCTTGGAGGGATCGTCGGCGTTGCCGAAGTGGAAGCGCCAGCCGAAATCGAGAAGGAGACGCTCACGTCCAGCCCCCGGTATTGAAGATGTGGGCGGAGCCTCTTCGGGAAGTGGCTCAGAGGTCTGCCCAGCGGTCTGCAGTGAGACGCCCATGGGACCGAGACCCTGTGCGGCTGCTACAGCGGCGGGCGCCATCAGGCTGGTCTTCAACAGATCGCGGCGTGAAAAGCTTTTCATTTTTCCCTCCAGAGACACTTCTGCGAGCTGGAAATCTGTACAGCCGATGAGTATAACGCAGAGACGCCGTGGCCAACCTGAGCGCAGCGAGTTGAGCCTCGCCACATTCAACACCGCCTATAAATCACCGGTTCAGATCACATGGCCGTGCAAGGGCTTCCCGGAAGGCCCTTTTAACGCGAGGTCGGGCCGTCGTGGTCATCGTGGGCACGGCCGCAAGGCTCGAGCGCAGCCTGATTGTCGAGCGGGTACGCGCCGGAGTGCGGCGTGCCCATCTGGAAGGCCGGCATATCGGACGCGCGGCTGGAACTGGACCGTGCTGCCATCCAGCAAGACTGCCATCCTGTCTGGCCAGAGGCCAGTTGCACGCTTTTGGGTAGTGCCTCGCCTCGATGGCTCTCCAGTCTCGCAAGGTCGTTACTGCAACTCTGGGCGCAACTGCGCGGCCCTTGCCACGATTGTCAATGAACCGTCACTGAGGCCGGAGCCTTTGGCCGCGAGCTTGATGGGTCCGCTCTGCTTCGAGGACCGAATCACGACAAGCGCACGCCCCTGATACAGCTTGCGTCGATTGCTATTGTAGGAATCTGGATCCTGCCCGTCTCCGTTTCCCACGGCGGCGATGGTGCCCGGCCCGCTGATCTCGAACTGAATCTCCTGGTCCGCACGCAAATCGGGACGGCCATTCGAATCCACCGCCTCGGCCGTCACAAATGACAGGTCCTCGCCGTCCGCGTTGATGACCGTTCGATCCGCCGCCACGCGCAGCTTCTTTGCTTGTCCCGTTGTAGCGAGGATACTCTCCGCAACCGCTCGACCACTACGCAGGCCAACTGCCTTCAGCGTTCCCGGCGCATAGGGTACTGAGAACACCGCCTTGAACTCCTGGTCACGGCCCGTCGGCTTTTCACCGATCAGCTTGTCGTTCAGGAAGAGCTGCACCTTTTCCGCGCCGGAGTAGACCTCCACTTCGAGATCCTTGCCTTCCTGTCCAGGCCAGGTCCAGCTTGGCAGCGTGGGATACGTAGCCCACATGATTGCGATGATCTTCTTACCTTCAGGCTCGGGCAGGCGCACGGTGGCATAGACACGGTCGCCTCCGTTCCAGAGGATGTCGCGATAGTAGGACTGCGGCTTGCGAAAGCCAGTTAAGTCGAGATCGCCGCAAGCGGCAGCGTGCCATGGATAGGGGTGAAAGAAGAGCTCCATCATTGCCTTAGCGTTTGGGTCCGAGGTGTTCTTCGCCATGTCCGCCATCACGTCCGTGCCGTTGGCCATGCCCGTGAACATCTGGTCCACCATGGCCGTCCCCGCCATCATCCCTGCCATCCCTTCTGCCATCTTTGCCTGTTGCGGAGTGCCGTATTGCCATGCGCCGATTCCGGATTCGCCGAGGTAGTCCATCGCTGTCCATGTAAGGTCGCCAAGGATATAGGGGTTGTCGTGCGAGACCTCCCACAGCGGAAAAGCCTTCGCCGGCCAGGATTCGGTGGTGAGCATGATGCGCGCGGGCAACTGCTGATGGTCTTTTTGATAAGTGGGAAGAATGTTGTAGTTGTATCCGGTGATGTCGAGCTGCGAGAACACGGCCTCGGCGGTCGGCTTGGTCGTTGTGCCTGGAAACGCCAGCGTGAGCGGGCGCGTGTTGTCGAGTGCGCGCACCTGGTCCACAAGTTCCCTGGCGAGCGGAGCGCCTCGATCCACTTCGAGTTCTGGTATCTCATTGCCGATGCCCCAGATCACGATCGACGGATGATTGCGGTCCCGAAGCACCATTGAGGAAATGTCCTGCTTCCACCATGAGTTGAAATCGCTTGCGTAATCGTACTTGACCTTGTGCGCTCCCCATACGTCGAACGGTTCGTCGAGAACCAGCAGACCCAGCCGGTCGCAGGCGTCCAGAAATGCCG
>JAJZGF010000207.1 GCA_021805025.1 Acidobacteriota bacterium | reverse complement strand
GTGGCCTTTCCGCATTCTCAAGCAGATCTTCAAGTACACCAAGGTGCGCTATCGCGGCATCAAGAAGAACCATGAGTGGCTACTGGCGGCCTTCGCACTGGTGAATCTCTACCAGCACCGCAAGCGGCTGGCCCTTCTGGGGGCGTAGTGTGTCCGGAGGCCGGAAATGGCCTTAAGATGCACACTGAACGGCAGCAAAAGGCAATACTTTCGCGCATTTTGAGCGGCTGATCGGCGATTTTCGAGACCCACCGCCAGATTTGAGTCTGCCTCGAATTTCGAGCGCCTTGATCAGAGCTTCCTTAGGTTTGCTCGTCGCCAGGATGACGCGTACCAGCGCGAGATTGAAGCTGACCGCACCGTCCAGCAGGTTCTGAATCCGGCTGCCATCCCTGACCTCCCGGCGCTCTCCATCCGAACCATTTACAAGCCGGCGAGCCAGGTTGGCGGTGATTGCTTTCAAATCATTCCGGCCGGGACCGGAGGTCTGCCGGCCGGCGCAGGCGACGGGGGTTTGCCCGCTGCCACCGCCGTTTCGCTCCTGGTCGGCACGGTGCGCACGCATGCCGATTACGCCCAAACTTCTGGCGAGGCTTTGGCAGCGATGGACCAGAGCAAGCCGGCCCGTACCGGCGGTGGTTTCAGGACCTGCTTTGTGATTCTCGTCGAGGCGGATGCCACATTGACGGTCGCGAATGCCGCGCAATGTGCTCCTTATCTGCGCGGCGCGGAGTTTGCGGTTGAAGGCAGCCCTACGCTCGAACTCGTAGCCGAACCCACTTGCAACGAGGGCACGTCTCGATTGAGCCATCACAAACAGTTGACCGGGGTTACGGACGGCGTAGTGGAGGTGCGCGGTGGGAAGTGTGAATCTCCGGGCTCTGAGCGCATGACTGCGCCAGCAGTAAACGCGGCGGTTGAAGATGCCGGCGCGGCACAGCGTCGGGGCAGGAGGACGGGATTACTGTGCCCGCGATAACGCCTGCAGTGAAAATGGAGGTCGCACCGACATGAAGACGATGTTTCTTCTTCTTTTGTTCTGGTTCTCCGCAAGTGTGGTCGCAGCTCAGGGGTTGGTCCCTCAGGCCACGCAATCCGGCGATGGAGTGGTCCACGTGACGCTGGGACAATCGGTGGTTGCGCTCACCGGTCCGTGGAGGTTTCAGATTGGGGACTCGCCGCTCGATCCCACGACTCACAGGTGGTTATGGGCGGAGCCGGGATTTGATGACTCTGATTGGGAGACGGTGAGCGCCGCGCCTGTTCCTGGCCAGTACGACGACCACACGGGAGACCCACGCTGGGTGAAGGGCTGGATGGCCAGGGGACACGAGGGCTATTCGGGCTGGGCCTGGTACCGTCTGCGCGTAAAGGTGGCTTGCAGGCTGGGAGAGACGTTGGCCATTGACGGTCCCACTGGAGCGGAAGATGCGTGGCAACTGTTTGCGAACGGACGATTGTTGGGAAGCTCTGGAAGGTTCGACCGTCAAGGAAACCTGCAGCGGATTTATTTCAGCAGACCGCTCATGTTTCGGTTGCCTCCTGTTCAACTCACCGACAGCGCTGGGCACACCGAAACAGGCGTGGAAACAGAGACACTCGCCTTTCGTGTCTGGATGAGCCCCATAAACCTGACGGACACGAGCGCAGAAGGATTCAACGAGGCGCCGCTGCTGGTGGCGGGAGCGGCGGTCGCACAGCAATCTCTTCTTGACTGGGTAACTATATCCCTGAGAAGGGTTGACGTGTTTGCCTACAGCGCGTTGTTCCTGCTGCTCGCCGTTCTGGCGGCGAGCTTGACCCTGTTTGACCGTTCCGACCGTGTCTACCTGTGGGTGGCGGGCACATTTCTGGTTGCGCCGCTCGGCTATATGCTGTTCACTCTCTGCTCGACAGTAACATGGCTCGATGGCCGTCTTGCGGATGTGCTGATGAGCACAAATGACGCCTTATGGGTGGCCGGATGGGTGATCGTGTGGAAGGTTTGGTTCCGTCTGCAGCGTCCTGCCTGGGCTTCCAGCGCCATCGCCCTTATGACGGTTGCCCTTGCAGCCACCGATGCGTTGGAGCACGGACTGATTGACTATGGCCTCGCGCTTCCCCATGGGCGCCATGCTGCGATTCTGCACGCGCTGGGTGCGACGAACCTGTCCATCAGGCTGGCTTTTGTTGCAGCGCTGGGCCTGGTGATCGCCGAGGGCATTCGCAAGGAAGGCAAAGAGGGGTGGCTGGCGCTGCCCGCCGTAGCGGTTCTGGCGGTAGAGTTGTTTGCCGAGGATTTCGGCGTGGATGTCGTGGGGCGCTTTCATGGCATCCAGGTGCAGATCTGGGATGTGACGGACCCGCTCCTGGTAGTGATTCTGGTCTTTCTGATGCTGCGAAGGTTGTTGCATTCGCTGGAGCGGCAGCGGCAGATGGCGGCCGACGTGAGGCAGGCGCAGGAGTTGCAACAGGTGATCCTTCCACATACGCTGACGAGTGTGCCGGGCCTGGTGATTGAAAGCGAATACCGCCCGGCACGCGAAGTTGGTGGTGACTTCTTTCAAATCATCCCGCACAAGAGCGACGGCAGTGTCCTGATTGTGGCCGGCGACGTCACGGGCAAAGGGCTCAAGGCCGGGATGCTGGTCGCTCTGCTCGTGGGCGTCATACAAAACGCATCGGAGACGGTCACTGAGCCGCTGGAGGTGCTGAGCGCGCTCAACCGCGCGCTACTGGGTCGAGGGGATGCGCAGGCCACCTGCCTTGCGCTTCGCATAGCCAACGACGGCAGTGTGACGCTCGCGAATGCCGGCCAATTGCCGCCTTACCTGAATGCGGAGCTCTTGCCAATGGAGGGAGCGCTGCCCCTGGGAATGATTGAGGCCCCGGACTTTTCTCAGATAAACTTCAGGCTCGCTGAGGGTGACCGCCTGATCCTGCTGTCGGATGGGATTGTGGAGGCGACCGACGCGAAGGGAAATCTGTTCGGCTTCGAGCGGGTTGAGGAGTTGCTGGGCAGAGCCACAAGCGCCTCTCAATTGGCAACCGCTGCACAGAACTTTGGTCAGGAGGACGACGTCACGGTCCTCTCCCTGGTGTGGGTGGGTGCCAAGGAGTAGCCGTCCACGCTCAAAACCAATACGCTTTTGACCGCATCTCCGTGAAGGATCGCCGGCAGCCCGATTTTTGCAGAATCGGGTAGAACCGCCGCTCTACTTTCAGCAACAGCCGGGAGTGCCTCGGCTTTCAGCTACGGATGGGAGATCCTCGGGGAACAGCCGCTGCGGAGGCTATCGACTGCTGCGCAAAATGTGTCCTCATTGAGGATCCACACCGAAGTGCGATCCGCTGCTGATATTTCATACGATCGTTTTTTGCAGGTCGCAGTTTTCTGAACCAGTCGATTCGACAATGAGGACAGGATCCATGAAGGTGATGCCTTTGTTGTGCCTGCCTGCTGTTCTGTTGGTAGCCGGCCTATCCCTCGCCGGCTGCAATGGCGGTCCGTCGGGCGGCTCATCCGCGCCGGTGTCTGTGACGACCTACACCGTTGGCGGTAGCCTGTATGGGTCTACTGGCAATGGGGGCAGCAGTAACAACGGCACGGTATTTCGCTATATCCCATGCGGGTTGTTCCGGTTGTGAACGGAGTGCGTGACTGTTCGAGAACAGGGTGGCGAGGCCCTGTGCGGGGCTTTTTGGGGTGCGCCGCGCAGTGCGCACGCTGGAGGTTTCTACAGCTTTCAGGCGGCAGCGGGTCGGAACAGACCCAGGCCAAAATGGCAGCCAAAGCCGAGCGATAGGGGGCCAGCCACCGGCTGGGCGAAGCGTATTTGCCAGAAGCTGCCTTGGCGGTCCGGCTGTTTAAGATCACGTTTGTCTCGCCAACGACGGAAGTGGAGGGACTGCCGCAGTCGCGCGCCGACCTTTACGGCACCAAGTGGAGTGAGAGCAACCGGTTCGGGCATGCCCCGCATGGTGCATTCGCGCCTGATCTGCGCTTCAATATCGAAGCCGCGTTTCATATGCCAGGGATGCAAATACGGCGTAACCGACTCCCACTCGCTCGCTTTGGCCAGCAGTTCCCCCCCGGCGTCCGCCTCCCCGATGTTTTCGAGGACGATTTGCCACTCGCCGGCATCGCGACTCCAGAGGCGATTGAGCCTTTCGGCGATCTGCCGCGTGTACTGATCCATGCCATCAGGGAGATGGAAGATGAGGCGGTCGATACGTCCGTCACCGTTTGTGCGGCCGGAGATCGGAGAGTCCCACGGCAGATAAAAGGCGTGGCGGTGACGATTCTCTCTGGGCAGACCGTGGCCTGAGATCACGGCGGGGATAGAGTCTTCTCCGAATAGCTTTTTGGCTTCGCTCATTACAGCGCGCCGAAACAGTTCGCCGATTCGAACGGTATCTTCGACGCGGGGCAGGGGCTTGCCGATCAAAATATAGCGGGCCGTAGTGGCGACGAGGGGTGTTGCCGGTTGAGGCTTACGCCGTGGACGAAGCGCCTCAGCGGGGCGGCGATAGAGTTCTTTGCGCGAGGCTGGCGGCTGGCTCCAGCCGAGAGCGCGTAGATCGGAGGTTTCTACGGATAAGGCATCCAACAGACTCTCCGGTAGTGTTCCAGGGAGCCTCTTCGCTGCTTTTGTTTCGGCCAGAAAACTCTTGCGGAGGCTGCTATAGGCATCCGGTGCAAGCGGAGCGAGCAGCGAGACGATCTCTTCCCGCGATTCGCCGGCGGATAGATCCCTTGTGGACAGCTCGCTTCCGGGACGACAGTTGGGCTGGAATGTGCCATCAAAGTGGGTGGCTTCAACCCACGACTCGGCACGCCCCAGATATCCCATGACGGCGAGCAGATCGTCCAAAAGAGCAAGCTGCTCCTGGGGCAGATCAAGCTCCGGCCATGCCATAATTAGCGGCTCTTTGCGCGAGACGGCGGCGAAGGCGTCGAAGACCAGGGATGTTTTGCCTGGCTCCCGCTGCGGCATGTAGTGGCGCGTGTGGTTGTGACTGGCAGGAGGCAGAGTGTATTCAGGAAGAGACTGCGAAAGCGATTCAATCAGGCCGCGCAGCGTGGACTCTTCATGCCTGCCGAGAGGCTTGACCTTATGGTGCCAGGTAGCGATGAGGGCGCGCAGCACACGCCACGGCTCCGGCGGCCAGACCACAGCGCCTTCGTTGACGTGCCGGTCCCACGGCGTCGCGTGGTAACGTCCGGAAGGAAAAGTGAATGCGAGCGCCAGCATGGCTTATTCCTTATCGCTGTCGCCACTGGCGTCAGCCGCATCAGAATCAGGTGCCTTATCGCTTTTCTTTGACTTGCCTGTGCTGACGTAAGTCACGGTTGCGACTTCAAAGCCAGCAGCAGCACTTGCATTTTCTATCAGGCCGGGAAGCGTGGCCTTGAGCTCATCCCATGACGGAAGCTGAAAGCCGGATGGTCGCTTAACCTCAATCGGCATGCACTCGAGGTCGCAGGCCGTGCGCAGGCGCAGTCCTTCTTCAAGGAAGCCGCGAATTTTAAAGAGCGCCAATGCGACCAGCAGCTCGTATACAGGTTGATGGAATCCGTAGCCGCGCAGTTGCGCGAGATCGAGGTTGAAGAAGGCTTCGATTTCGGGTGAGACGAACTCGTAGCGGGCAAATGGGACGTTACCGAAGCCTTTTGACGTATCGCCAGAAGGGTTTACCCCATCGTTCTTCACGCCGCCGCTGGTGGCTGTGTTGACGTTACTTGCTTCGATAAAGCCGGAGAGGGCGCGCGGCAGCCGCAGGCGGCCTCCGGCGAGCTCTTTTTTTGCCAGGAAAATGCCGTGCAGCAAGGCATTGATGTCGAGCTTCAACAGGACGGATGCCAGCTTACGCAGATCGACAAAACCTTCTTCCATGCTTGCCAACTCGCTCTTCAGGC
>JAJZGF010000206.1 GCA_021805025.1 Acidobacteriota bacterium | reverse complement strand
AGGCGCGACTCAGGGGAACAGATCTTGAAGGACATCGGCGGAGCTGTCGATATTGGACTCGCCGCGTTGACGTCCGGCGTCCGCCGCCAAGCCTCGTCACTGGGCTTTAGTACAGACGAAAGCCTCATCGATATTGCCCGCGAACTCCGTTTCAAGTTGGCTGATTACGGAATCGACCCCGAGGACTTGCGCTACACCGGTCACGGCTATGCGAATCTTCTTTACATCGCCACCATCTCGGTCGAACTGGAAAAGGTAAAGAGCGCTGATCTGACTATGTTTTTGGTGGAAGAACCAGAGGCACATCTTCACCCCCAACTTCAAGCTGCGGTTCTTTGTTTTTTGGAGGAGCAAGCAGAGAAATCGAGAAAGATCAAGCAGGACTATCGGGGCCCCGCGGGGCAGTTGCAGGTCATTGTCGCTACACACTCCCCAAACCTATCCGCCTGGGTGTCGAGTGAAAGACTTGTCTTCTTTCGATCTGTTCACGCGAAAGCGAAAGCTGCAGACGCAATCGACCCCTCCAGCAAAGCCACAGTCTTGGCAGCTACTCCAGTGATCGCAGAGCCGACTACCGTTGAGCCTACGGTTACGGCAACGGTGATAGAGACCGACTCAACCCCAGCCGGAATAGAGGTGCCTGGGGACTCTGAACCCACAGAAGGCTTCGTACCAGATACAAATCCATCGGATCAGACTGCCTCCTCCCTGCCAGCGGTGGCCCGTCGGTCAACCCGATGCATTCCACTCAAAGCCCTTGCGCTCTCTGATCCGGAGCGCCGGAAGGTGGATCGCTACCTTGATGTAACGAAGTCTGCGCTGCTTTTCGGTGGTCGCGTCTTGCTGATTGAGGGGATCGCGGAAGCGCTACTCCTGCCGATAATCGCGAAGAATCATGTCCTCAAGGGCGATCAGGACAAATTCCGTATCTTTCGGAGCGCCGTGTTTGTACCCATCGATGGTGTCGATTTCGAGTGCTACTTGCGATTGCTGCTGACACCCTACAACGACATTCGGATCGCTGACCGTGTAGTTACGCGGGGTTCAGGGACTTCCGTACGGGACGTCGGCGGGGGATCGGCCGGAGTGGGGATTGGCGGCGCCGAAACGACCGCCACGGCGGTGCCGAAAGGCGGCAGGCCTTTTATGAGCGCCTCCTCAAGCTTGAGGCGCACCTCTTCGGCCTCGGCCCACTGTCGGGTTTTGGCGCTTTGGCGAAAGTAGTATCCGTTGACCTGGCCACCAACCCACTTGGGGCAGTTGCAGCGGCGGCAGGCGCGGTCTCTTGAAAATCGGCAGCTGGTGGCGTGGCGGGTAAAGACAGAAAGCAGCATCGGGCTCCCACTTCTTCAGGTGAGATTGCCCGCAGAACGGAAGTCGGTCAAAGGGCGCAACGTACAAATTACGTACAAAATTGCGCGTCGATTTTCCCTTTGGAAGATAAGGTACTGAAAATAAGCGACTTAGAGCTGGTGGAGGCGGCGGGAGTCGAACCTTTTATGCCTCTGAAAACACGTAAGTTATGTGTTTTTGAGAGTCTGAAATGACCAAAAAGCCCAGAATGCCAAATCGACTGTACGTTTGTTGTACGGCGGAAGCTCCTCCGTCTGTGTGGTTCCCTCAAAAAGGCAGCAGTTCGATTTCTTCGGGGTGCAGATCCCGGATTCCTTCGCAAGCCGCGGCGTAAAGCGCGCCGCTTTCTGCTTCCAGTTGAAGATGAGCGATTTGGGAACAACACCAGCGGTGGCCTGTTCACTTTAGGTTTCCGCACGCAACTCGCGGCGGGTTTCCCGCAGCGCAAGCACCTGCGCAGCTTTTCCGACTCCCATATCGTCCGCCAGGCAACCGCCAAAGGAGAATCGGCCCAAAAAGCGCATCCAACCCACACTTTCGCGCTGAGATTCCTGCAGTTTGCCAGCGAAACCGGCAGGCTGATCGGCGGGCGCGATCTGCTGAAAGTCCTCCAGTTCGTTGCGCACGCGCAGAAAGGCTTCGCCGCAGCTTACCGCCGTGCGGGTTTCCAAATGTGCATCGAGCAATCCCGGCTGTCCGGAGCCGAAGCGGATGCGATCGGCAGTCGCATCGCCCATGGCAGCCACTACGCCGAAGCGTTGCAGCTATTCCTCCGGCAGCAGGCCAAATGAGCCGTCATCCACTTCAGCGTCACCATGGTTTCACCGCGTTTGAGTGCCTGCAGAAGTTGCAGCAACCGAGCCTTCGTTTCACCGTAATCGACCCCTCCGTTCAGCTCAAACCAGTCCAGGCCGCTGGTGATTTCCGCGCGCCCATCTCCGGGACGGCGAAAGGTCTTGCCTTCGGCAACCATGTGCCAGCCCCCATCCATCAGGGCGCGCGCAATGCGCGGCGGTTTGGCCGGAGTAAACTCCCAGCAGGCTTGGCTGTCCCAGGTGCTTCGGGAATCGGACGCATGCCCATGTTGTACGCTCCTGAAGAGGGAACTTTCGTATGCTCGTCGAACAGCAGATCGCCGCGCGGCAGGAAAGGGCGGCCGCGGCGCCACTCAAGATCGTGAAACAGCCCGCAAGCGGACCTTACGGCGATTACACGGTCAAGTCGGCCAGCGGGCGGACCTACAAGGTGGCTATTCGCGGCCTGGGACTCTTCGAGAATTATTGCTCGTGCCCGGATTTCGCGATCAATACTCTGGGAACCTGCAAGCACGTCGAGGCGATGCTTCTACGGCTGCGGAAGCGCCATCAGAAGACGTTGGAAGCCGCGAAGTTCAAGCGCACGCGCGCATCGATTTCGCTTCAGTACGGGAATACGATCGAAGTGCGGCTGCGCATGCCCGCTTCGCCTTCGCCTGCGCTCCTGTCGCTCGCAGCGGAGCACTTCGACGCCAACGGCCTTCTGCGCCGCGACCGTTACCGGCGTTTCTCCGATGTGCTGGAGGCGCTGCGCAACGCCGACGGCCAGGCGGTGATCTACAGCGACGTCCTGGATTACATCGAACGCGAAAACGAGCTGGCCGATGGCCTCGAACTGGAGCGCAAACTGCTTCGAAAATTGAAGCGGGGGCAAGATCCGACGGCTGGCGTCTTGAAGACCACGCTGCTGCCGTATCAGGCGCGCGGCGCGATCTTCGCGGCTTGCCGCGGACGCGCGGTCCTGGCGGACGACATGGGGCTGGGCAAGACAGTTCAAGGGCTGGCCATGGCCGAATTATTGCGTCAACGGCGGGGAATCGAAAGAGTGCTGGTGATTGCACCGGCTTCGGTCAAATACCAATGGAAGACGGAGATCGAAAAGTTCACCGATTGCTCCGTGAAGGTCGTGGAAGGTCTGTTGCCGCAGCGGCGCGCGATGTATGCGTCCCCGGAGTTTTTCACTCTCACCAACTACGAGCTCGTTCTCAAAGACATTCGATACATGCAGGAATTGCGTCCGGACCTGATTGTCCTCGACGAGGCGCAGCGAATCCGCAACTGGACCACCGCAACCGCGCGCACCATCAAACAATTGAAAAGCCGCTACGCCCTGGTGCTTACCGGCACGCCACTCGAAAACAAACTGGAGGAGCTGTTTTCCGTTGTGGAGTTCGTAGATGGCCGCAGGCTGGGGCCGGCTTTCCGCTTCGTAGACGAGCACCGCGTGCTGGACGACAAGGGCCATCTGACCGGCTATCGCGGCCTGGATCAGATTCACGAGCAGTTGGCCCCAATCCTGCTGCGGCGCACGCGCCCCGAGGTGCTGAAGGATCTGCCCGAGCGAACCGACAAAGTCTTCCGCGTGCCGTTGACCAGCCAGCAGGCGGAACCTTACTACGAGCAGAGCGATATGCTGGCGGCGCTCATGCGCAAATGGGAACGCCAGGGCTGGCTCTCCGAGATCGATCAAAAGCGCATTCTCTGCTACATCCAAAACATGCGCATGTTGTGTAACTCGACATTTCTCTTCGACAAGCAGACCCATCATTCGCCCAAGCTCCAGGAGTTCCGCGAGATCATGACCGACTTCGTCAAGGGCGAAGACCGAAAAGTGGTGGTGTTCAGCGAGTTCGAACGGATGACGCACCTGGCAGCAGAAGAGCTGCGCAAGCTGGGCATCGGATTCGTGTCTCTCCATGGTGGTGTTCCGTCGCGCCAGCGCGGCGCCTTGATCGAGAAGTTTCGCAACGATCCGGCCTGCAAAGTCTTTCTCTCGACCGATGCGGGAGGCGTTGGCCTCAATCTGCAAGCAGCCTCGGTGGTTGTGAACTTCGAGCCTCCGTGGAACCCGGCACGGCTGGAGCAGCGCATCGGGCGCGTACACCGGCTGGGCCAGTCGCGTTCTGTACACGTAATTCACATGCTCACGGAGAAGAGCATCGAAGAGCGCGTGTGGGAAACGCTGCAGTTGAAGAAGTCGCTTTTTGCTGGCGTCTTCGATTCACCCACGGATGAGGTGAGCTTCGCCAAGCTGGGCCGCAAGACGATGCTACAGGCAGTGAAAGAGATTTTCTCCGAACAACCGGGACGGCCGAAGCCCGTAATTGATCACGCTCCCGCCGAGGCGGTTGCTCTTCCGCAGGCGCTGCAGGACATGCAGACGCAGTCGGCGGGTTTAGCGGGTGCAACGGTACCAGTGCCTGCAGGCACTCGTCCTTCGCCTCCGGCAACTCCTGGCGGCAACGGCGTCGAACTGGCTGCGGCCTCGTTCATCGAGGCTGGACTGCGATTGATCGAATCAATCACAGCGGGCAGCGTGGTGGGCGGTAGGGCGGCTCGTTCCACGGCCGCTTCCGCACCGCGCGTGGCTCAAGTGTTACCCACCCTGTTCACTAGCGATCCCCAGACGAACCGCCCGGCATTGACCATCCCTCTCCCCGATTCAGTGACCCCGGAGCGGCTCACCAGCGCATTTTCGGCTCTGCTGCTCATGTTCGGACAATCCGTGAGCGCAACTGCCACTCCAAAGAGCCAGAGTTGACCGGCATCAACCCAAGAATAAGTTCGTCACCGTGCAACCAGTGGTCAAGTTTATGCCCTTGTCGAAGGTTCCAATCAGACGAAGTGAGCGGGAACTGGGATGGCCTGGGAAACGGTCTGGTTACGGGTGTGAGACCTAAAGAAAAGACAGCCGGTCAGTCGCCTGATCGATTGCGTACCCGATTGCGCTGTAGCCCCTTAATCTGCGCTCGTACATCCTTGCCAGCATCGGCACCTCGTTGTCGATGTAATCATAGACTTGGACGACGCGCTTGTTGTCGTGGAGACGATGAAGGCGGCCAGCATATTGCTGCAGTGTCCCCTTCCAGGAGATTGGCATGGCAAGAAACAATGTGTCCAGGCGCGCATCGTCGAATCCTTCGCCGATATAGCTTCCTGTCGCCAGAATCACACGCGATTCGTTGTCCGGCACAGCCGCCATTGCTTCTGCGGTCAGCCGGCGCTGCTTCTTGCCCATGCCGCCCTTCAAAACAAAAACGTGTTGAGCGGCGCCACTGAGTCTTGTTGCGAAATACTGTAGATGCTCCGTCCTGCCCGTCAGGAGCAGAGGCGCACGTCCTGACTCGATGGCATGTACGATGTCGTCGGCGATCATTGCATTGCGCAACGCATCATTCGACAGTGCACCGTAGACATCCTGACGCGTCACTTCGGTGAGATCGGGCGGCATCCGGAAATCCGTGTGGCGGGGAACTACCCTATGTTCGAAAGGGTTCATTTCGGCAATTGCCTTGGCGCTCATGCTGAACCGGACAGGGCCACACTGCATATAGATTATTGGATGGTGGCCATCTTTTCTTGTCGGGGTAGCGGTCAGACCGACGGCATATTTTGCTTTCACCTGTTTCATCACCTGCTCAAACGTAAACGCAAATATGTGGTGGCATTCATCGACGATGACTTGGCCGTATTCAGCCAGCTCGCTCGTTGAGGCGTTAAGAGAGAACATCCATGGTTTCTTCGTCACATTTGGCGAAGAGCGGCGATGTT
>JAJZGF010000205.1 GCA_021805025.1 Acidobacteriota bacterium | reverse complement strand
ATCCACCCTGTGCAAAAACGCCGACCTGCCACGGGTGCCGCGACGGCCCGTTTTCTCCCTGCGGGGACGGACCTGCGAGATCCTGCGCAGGGCATGGGGTTGTGGAGTGGAAGACAAGCAAAAGGCAAAATAATAAGAAAATTCCCAGAAAATCATGGTTCCATTCTCTCGTGTTCCGATGCACGCTCGCTCCTTGCGTTTGGGGTTCGGTCTGGGCTTGCCAATTTCGCAATCTTCTGACAATACAGCGGCCGGGCCAAGGGGCGCCCATGCACCAGTATGGCCCGGTCGTCGGTCCCTACTGGATACAAGGGGTATCCGGACTCACCGCTAGCTTACCAGTTGCGGAAGAGGCCGCAGTCAGACACGGATTCGTCGGAGGAGCAACATAGGTGCGGGTGAACTCGGCTACGCCGATTACATTTCCGGACGCATTGCTCACGGCAAGGTAGGTCGTTCCATATGTCGTTGGAGTGGGAACAACTACAGATGCAGTTGTAGATGCCTCCACACTGTTTTGCGCCAGATTATCGCCGGCGCTGCTGTAGTCGGCGGATACGAGGGGCGTATTGAGAGGCAGCACGTAGGAAGATGAGATGGGGGATGGAAAGCTCAATGTGATCGATGCTGTGCAGGTATCCGTCGGTGGAATCCAGACATTGCCTACCGTATAACCAGGCTCAACCCTGCAGCTTCCAGGATTGGAAATCATCGAAGCGTCATTCTGGCCGCAGGTTAGAGGGACTTGTCCGCCTCCAAGGAAGTCGTAGATGGTAATCGAAGCGGATCCTCCAGCGCACTGAGATGAGCCGGTATCCTGCGCATAAAAGTCCCATGTGGCCAAATATGCATCGGTCCCGAACTCCGCCAGCCCGGATGAATCTGTATCGAAGGCCGAGATCGCGCTTTGACTGATCGCATAAGGGCTTGTTCCGCTCCCTATCTCAGCGACGCAGGAGAAATCGGTTGCCGGATCGCACGTAAGCGTGTTCGGATCTGCCCATCCGGTGATCTGCGCATTTGGCCATGGCTCTGATGGGCTTGTTGCCATCGTGCTAATCGTAAAGTAATTAGGCTCTCCGGAGGGTCCGTAGTAAGGCGTTGAGCTCCCGCATCCTGTCGTTACAACAGGCAGGAACGCCAGGGCGATGAGCGAAACAAATCGTAGACTTTGCATTAGCGGCCTCCCTTTCCTGCGGTCTGTGTGTTCTCTGTCTGCGTGGATTGGAATTCCGGCCGCAGCGACGAAGCGATGCCAAGATCGTTAAACAGTCCGTCTGCCGCGTGAACCAGATCGAAGAGGCTGAGGTTTTGCGATCTTCCGTGCAGGATGTTGTACAGGACCTAGTTACGCTGCTGGAAAACAGCCGGCGTCAGGGCCGCTGCCCCGCCTGCCGCCTGTTCTTGGGCGCTCAGTTGGTATTCCCTGTTATAGATTTTCTGGTAGACCAGACTCGTGGCCAGAAAGGCCGCCTCGATTGGCCCAATGCTGTTGCCAAGGGCCTGGAAATGCCCACGCTGATCGGGCGGAGCCTGATTGGCAAGCAACTGCGGATAGCGGGCCATGAACTGCATCCGCAACCTGCGTACCTCGAGTTGGCTGGTATAGGCCCACTCGGGCGCGCCAAGCGTATGCGCAAGGTTGTTGTGAGCTCTTACCAGGTCCTCTTCATGCACGGAGGCATGAACGCCATTCCGGTAATCAGTTTCGGCTTGCGCAAGTCTCTGGGTGAAATGAAAAGAGTCCGCCACTTCAGGCGGAACGCCCACGCGTTGAAAAACGGTTTGGGAAAGCTGCGCGATGGCTTGCGCATCGCCCTGTCGGCTACGCAAGGCTAGGTTGTCCAATCGTCTGTGGATCTCAACAAGCGTGTGGGGTTTATCTGGGCTGCCTTGCAGCGCCATCGCATGTGCAGAGTCTTGAGCGGAAGCGGGTGTGCCGAGTTGAGCAGATGCCTGCTCGACGTAAAGGGAGACGAGGAGAGAGACCGCACCAAGGTGACAAGCAACCCTCCGGAGACAGAGCAACTCCATAGGAATTCGCATGAGGCGTGTCCTTTTGTCGTGGTTGACGTGCGATTTTTTGGAAGTGCCCAGGCACAAGGAAAGCGTACGCCATCAACGTGCTGCAGATCCAGAGCGAATGCAAGATTACGTTAGTACGGGGCCGAACGTACCCTGTGGTGAGGGAAAATCACAGAAGGAAAAGTGACCTGAAATCCGTTGTCCTTCGCGATGGTTCCCCACTTGGTCGCGGCCACATGGCGTAGCCGCGCGGCCACCAGCATCAATCTCCCCCCAATTACGAGCTACACGTTGTTGTCGCGGCTGAGGTCGGCCGTTTGCTAGGTAAGTAAATGATTTAGAAATGGATGTACGAAATTGCTCCGCACTCTTCCGCGAGATCGGAAAGCACAGAGTTCCCTGGGGCGGTCACTGGTTTTGAGAATCCACCGATTCGCAAAATGGCGATTTCTGGAACCGTCTTGTCCCTAGCCAACACTAGCGAAATTCGCAATCACGCGGCTCCGGTAGACTGATGCCGGATCAGCAGACCGAAAAGACATGTCACATCCCCCTTTATCAAGATCAATGTAGGGAACGTCCGCCGCGATGGACTGCATAAGGTGAGTTGCAAGAGGGACTGGAGGCCGTTGAAGCGAGGCTGTCCCAGCTGTAGTTGAAAGTTGAGCGGCGGTTCGACCCGATTCTGGAAGAATCGGGTTGCCAACCTTTTTCAAGGAGAACCGCCGTGCAGAGAGCTTATCGCACCATCCGCAAGCAAGGGAAAATCAACGAACAAGAACTGGCCAGCTTGCTGGTCAAGAACGGGCAGGGACTGCTGCCCATGGTGGATCTGATCGAGCAGTGCCAGGTAGCCTGCGACCAGTTGATCGACATGACCGGCCGCGCCACCATCCAGGCGGTGTTGCAACTGTCCGCTATGGAAGCCGCGGGCGGCCCACAGCAGCAGGGCAAGCGGCGCAGCGGCGACGTGGTGTTCTACGGTCGCCAGCCGGGCCAGGTGCTTCTGAGCGACCGCAAGTTGGAAGTCCAGCGGCCGCGCTTGCGGACCAAGGGTCCGCGCAGCCAGGAAGTGGAAGTTCCGGCCTACGCCGCCATGCAAAATCCGGCGCCGATGGGCAAGCGCATGCTGGACATCCTGATGCATGGGGTTTCCACGCGCAACTACAAGCAAGTCATTCCCCAGATGGCGGAAACCGCGGGGGTGTCCCGTTCGGCGGTGAGCCGGGCGGCGATCGAGGCGTCGGAAGCCGAGGTCGAGGCGCTCGTCAGCCGGCGCTTCGATGACTTGAAGCTGCTGGTGATCTACATTGACGGGCTGGTCTTCGGCGATTACACCAGGATCGGCGTAGTGGGCGTGGATGCGGAAGGCCACAAGCATGTGCTGGGCATCCGCGAAGGCGCCACGGAAAACTCCACCGTCATCACCGAACTGCTCGAAGACATCGTCTCCAGGGGCGTTGATCCCAAGCGAAAGATGCTGTTCGTCATCGATGGTTCCAAGGCTTTGCGCGCCGCGATCAACGCCGTCTTCGGTACAGACCAGAAGGTGCAACGCTGCCGCGCCCACAAGCTGCGCAATGTGCTCGATTATCTGCCCAAGGACGACAAGCCGCAGGTCAAGAGTCTGTTGCGGGCGGCCTGGAAACTGGACGCCGACAAAGGCATAGCACGGATCAAGAAACTGGCTGCATGGCTGGACCAGAGGTATCCGCAAGCGGCGGCCAGTCTACTGGAAGGCCTGGAGGAGTGCTTCACCATCAACCGGCTGGACATCCCGCCCGCCTTGCACCGCTGCCTGGCCACTACCAACATCATCGAAAGCCCGCACGCCGGAGTACGCATCCACACCCGCCGTGTCACTCACTGGCAGAACGGCAAGATGGTTTTGCGCTGGATGGCCTCGGCCTTCCTCAGAACCGAAAAACGCTTCAAGCGCATCATGGGGCACAAAGACCTGTGGGCGCTGGAAGCCATCCTCAACCCCACTGCGACCGCCAGCAAGAAGGTCGCGTAGTAACATCAACCTGACCGTCGCTCACCACTTTCAACTGGCTGCGGGACATGCTCAGGTAAAGCGAGATCAATTTCAATTTTTCGAAGGTATACCTGATGAATTTCTTTAAGATGCACTCACTGATCTCTGCCCTTGTTGTAAGCACGGCGCTCCCGGCGTTCGCCTCCATCACCGTGAGTAGCCCCTATAACGGCAGCACAGTCGGCACCACATTCACCGTGTCCGCGACTGCCAACAACTGCTCCAATCAGGCGATTTCGGCGATGGGTTACTCACTGGACGGCAGCACCCAGACCACGATCACGAATGGCTCTGCGATCACCGAGTCGGTGTACGCCGCGGCCGGTGGCCACACGGTGCATGTCAAGGCGTGGGGGGACCAGGGCGCATCCTGCGTGAGCGACGTTGCGGTGACGGTGAGCGCAACCGGCTCATCCTCCGGCGACCCGAGCATCGCCAGCCCCGCGAACGGCGCGGCGGTGAGTTCGCCCTTCGGGCTGTCGGCATCCTCGGCAAACTGCTACGGTCAGCCCACCAGTTCCATCGGCTACTCGGTGGATAACAGTTCCTACACCTACATTGTTGGCGGTACAGTGCTCAACACGTCCGTGACCACGGGCACAGGTGGCCACACCGTCCATGTCAAGTCCTGGGGCAATGGCGGAGCGGTGTGCGTGAACAACCTGGCCGTGATCGTTGGATCCACGCCGTCGGATGCGACCAGCTTGGGGAATCTGCAGGCGAGCACAAGTTGGACCGCGGTGCATGATGGCGGCGGCGCAGGCAGTTCGAGCGGATGGTCTGGCTTGACTAGCTCGCCCTCTCGCACTGGTTCCGCGCGGCACTTTGCGACCAGCTACTCCAATTACGGCGACGAGCGCTACATGGCGAGCTTCGGGGACGACATCTACTCGCATAACTTTGTCTACGACGCATGGGTATACATTCAGGACACCGCGCTTGGCGTGGCGAATGTGGAGATGGATTTGAACCAGGTGATCGGCAACGGTTGGACGGTGATTATGGGCTTCCAGTGCGACGGCTGGTCCGGCACATGGGACTACACGGCAAACGAAGGTAGCGCGACGAGCCCCAACGACCAGTGGATTCACTCGTGGGCCAAGTGCAATCCCAGGAACTGGGGCGTGAACGCATGGCACCATGTACAGATCTCGATGAGTCGTGACGATTATGGCAACGTGACCTATCAATCCGTGACGCTGGATGGAGCGACACAGACACTCAACGCGAGGGTGTTCTCAGGCTTCGCACTCGGCTGGGGCCAGACAATCCTGACCAACTTCCAGGTGGACGGCGGGACCGGCTATAGCTACGGTTCGAACGTGTACCTGGACGACTTGACGGTTTCGCGATGGTAGCTCAGTAGCCATCAAACGCTGGCCACAGGAAATGGAGAGTCGCGTATCACGGAATACGTCAGGTCGCGCACACGCCCTGATATGGAGGTGACCTGTCAACCCCTGCACATTCGTGGTGCTGTTTTTGCCGTTGCTTTTGCCGTCGATCGAGGACAGGGCCAGCAGCAGCCGGGGCAGATTTAAGCGACGATTGATTCAGTCTGATATTCGCGGGACGGAACCGCATGGTCATGATCCGTCGGGAGCTGCCTCGGACGAGTGTCGCGAGTGCGGCTGAGCCTGTCGCATAGGGCGTTCGAGGATTCTCCTTCGTGCTTGCCCGGCTGCGGCTGGCGCTGTCTTCGAATTGGTTGATCCTGTTTATCCGGTTTCGAGTTTTGAGTCTTTTCCTTCTTACTGGACAGTGCCAGGTTCTCTCTCGGCTCATGCGGCACTCTCCAAGCTGGAAGCGTTGATGTGCGAGGTGTTTTTTGGCTCCCTGTAGCGGCGGAGAATAATTCTCAGTTTGTGCGGAAGCGCCGC
>JAJZGF010000204.1 GCA_021805025.1 Acidobacteriota bacterium | reverse complement strand
AAGCTCTCTGCGCTACCTGGTCGCTGCCTACCGCAGCCGACGGCGCGCCCATCGCAGTCGACCGCGCTCAAGACGTTCCCAATCCGGCCACCGTCGCCGATACTCCACAGAAAGCCGAGACTCCCCCGGTGAAAGAAACCAGCGTAGTGGGTGGCAAATGAATCTTCGCATCGGAAGCCGCGGATCGCAGCTCGCTTTATGGCAGGCCAATCATATTGCGAGCCTCCTTCGTGCGGAGCATCATCAGGTGGAAATCGAAATCATCAAGACCACAGGCGACCGCCTGCAAGCGGTCACCTTCGCCCAGGTCGCGGTTCAATCCGGAACGACGAAGGGCATGTTCACCAAGGAGATTGAGGAGGCGCTCGCCGAAGGCCGCGTTGACCTCGCCGTCCACTCGCTCAAAGACCTGCCCACCGAGCTGCCCGAACCCTTCGCCCTTGCTGCGACGCCGCCCCGTGTTGACCCGCGCGATGTGCTCGTCGCCGTACGGTACGACCGCCTCGCCGCATTGCCGCAGGGCGCAAAGGTGGGCACCAGCAGCCAGCGCCGCCGCGCCCAGTTGAAGGCTCTCCGCCCCGACATTGAGGCCATTGAGTTTCGCGGCAATGTCGATACCCGCCTGCGCAAGCTCGCTGAGGGCCAGGTCGACGCCATCCTGCTGGCCGCCGCCGGTCTCGACCGGCTGGAAAAAACCGAATGGCTCCGCGAGCGCCTCGACCCGCATGACTTTTGTCCCGCCGCAGGCCAGGGCTCTCTCGGCATTGAAACCCGCAAGGGCGATACGGCAACCATCGCCGCCTTGGCGTTTCTCAATGACCCGGCCACTCGCTACGCCGTCACCGCCGAGCGCTCGGCATTGGCCGCGTTGGGCGGCGGCTGCCAGGTCCCCATCGGCGTCCACTGTCGCCCCGTGGCAAGCCAGTCCAACGGCGCATCCTCTGCTGAAGTAGAAATCTTCGCCGTCGTCGCCGCGCCGGACTCGGGCCAGGCCATTCGTATCCATGACCGCGCTCCGGCCAGCACCGACCCCATAGCCCTTGGCCGACTCGCCGCAGAAATGCTTATCGCTGCCGGTGCAGGCCCGCTGCTCGCGGCCCATGGCGGAGCCGCCCGGTGACATCGCAACCCCTCGCGGGTCGCCGCATCCTCGTTACTCGCGCGGCTACCCAGGCCGGCAAGGTCAGTGACGGCCTCCGCGCCCTCGGAGCTATCCCCGTCGAAGTTCCCGTCCTTGAAATCCAGCCACCCTTGAGCTACGACGCCCTCGACCACGCCCTCGCGCAGTTCGCCAGCTACCACTGGCTCATCTTCACCAGCACGAACGCCGTCCGCGCCGTGGCCGATCGCGCCTCGCTTCTTGGCATCTCGTGGGAAAGCTCAGCCCCGCTGCAGGTGGCAGCCGTGGGCCGCGCCACAGCCGAGGAAGCAGAAAGAGCCGGCCTCGCCGTCGCCCTCATCCCAGAAGCCTACGTCGCGGAGAGCCTGGTCTCCGAACTTGCCCCGCGAATTGCAGGCCAGCGCGTCCTGCTCGCCCGTGCCGCCGCCGCCCGCGACGTCATCCCTGACGCGCTCCGCTCCGCCGGTGCCGTTATCGATGTTGTGGATGCCTATCGCAACGCCATGCCTGCCGCAGCACCCGCGCAACTGCGCGCCGCACTGAAGCAGGGAATCGACGCCGCCACCTTCACCAGCTCTTCCAGCGTCACCCACCTTGCGGACGCCGCCCACGCCGCCGGCACCGCTTTTCCCTTCGCCGGAGTCCCCGCCGTCTCCATCGGCCCCATCACCAGCCAGACCCTGCGCGAGCACAACTGGTTCCCAGCCGCGGAAGCGAACCCGCACGACATCCCCGGACTCATCGCCGCTGTCGCCAGTCTTTTCGGCTAACTCGCGCAACGTGACGAACAGCACGTGGTGCAAGTCAGGTTCTGTACAAGCAAGGTTTTGAAAGGGCACGACTTGAGTCGTGCCGTAAGTGCGTAGGATGAGCGGGGCTTTAGCCCCTGAGGGATGTCTTTTCCTCAATTGCGCATCGCCCGAAGTGCGGATCACACTAGTTGCCCCAGGTCTCGATTCTGAGACATGGGAAAGCTGGCCCGTTAACTCGCCCACGTCTTGTCTTTCGAGGTGCACAGCGGCTCCAGGTTGCACGCGCTGCACTTCGGCTTGCGCGCATCGCACACCGCCCGCCCATGGTGAATGATCTGGTGCGAGAAGCGAATCCACCGCTCCTGCGGCAGGACCTGCATCAGCTCCTGCTCCACCTTCTGCGGCGTGTCGCTCTTCGCCAGCCCCAGCCGCCGCGCAATCCGCAACACATGCGTATCCACCACCACGCCCTCGGCCTTACCGAAGCACACGCCCAGCACCACGTTGGCCGTCTTCCGCGCCGCGCCCGGCACGGTAATCAGCTCCGCCAGCGTCTCAGGCACCTTGCCGCCGAACTCGTTCGTGATCTTCTGTGCCGCGCCCAGAATCGACTTCGCCTTGTTGCGAAAGAACCCCGTCGAGCGGATCAGCGCCTCCAGCTCCGCGGGCTTCGCCTTCGCCATCGCCGCGGGGGTAGGGAAGCGCCGGAACAGCTCCGGCGTCACCACGTTCACCCGCGCATCCGTACACTGCGCCGACAGAATCGTCGCCACCAGAAGTTCCCATGGCGACCGATGGCTGAGCGCGCACTCCGCCTCCGGATACGCCTCATCCAGCCCCTTCAAAATTGCAGCCACCCGCTCCGGGGCAAGGTCTTTTGGCGCAGCCTTCTTCACGGACTTCTTTACTGTCGGCATTTCGCGTTCCTTGATCGACCTATGCTTTACGGCCTGCGCCGAGCAGCCGTGCCCGCTTGCCTTGATCTTTCAGCAGTGCCACGGCTTTGCGGTCGAAGCTCACAAATTCGTGGCCGCCCAGCCATTCGCCCTCGTACTGCAGCACGCCGTCGGCAAAGTCGCCACCAGCTTCCAGAATGCGCAAACCGGCCTCAGCGGCGGGCTGATTTGTGACAACATTGGGGCTGGCGAGCAGTAGCTTCAACGACTCAGCTACATCCTTTGCAGGCAGCCTATAACCCTGGCGCAGCACCCACACAAACTCACATAGTGACGCAGTTGGGACTGCGACCAATTCGGCCTGTTGGAGGATTCTAGCTGCCAGTGGCCACTGATCCGGGTCGTCATGCAGTGCGTCACGCAATAGGACATTGGTGTCGGCGGTGATTCTCACCGCTTACCCGCCCACGCGTCTTCGGTAATCTTTTTGATCTGTTCGATTGTCAGCCGCGGTCCATTTTTGCGATAAAGCGAGCCGCTGAACGCCTTGATCGAACCCTTCTTCGCTGGCGCGCCGATGGTAATCCGCCCGTCGGGCAGAGCATCAACCTGCACCTTTTGGCCGGGAGCGATGTTCATGTGCCGCAGCAACTCCTGCTTCAGCGTGATCTGCCCCTTGGCGGTAACGGTAAGCGTGGTCATGGCGGCCCTCCAGTTGGTAAGGAAATTCTACCTTACTTCGCAAAGTTTTGAAAGGGCGTTATGCGAGCAATTAAAGCGCTTCATATTGCAGGCGACGCTCATTGAATCGCAGGCTTCAAGACAAGATCAATTACTTCGATCCGGGGGCGGTTCGACCGAAACGACATCGATCAGATAGTTCAAGGAGATAAGCTTGTTTGTAATAAATGGGTGGCTTAAAGTGACCGCCAGCGTCGCGGTCGATGTGCTGAAGGAAATGCGACTGCGAATAAACACGCAGCAGCTTCCCCTAGTAAACGTCATCTTCATGATGACCGTTGCTGCCGACTCGCTCCTCCGTCACAAGATCGGCGACGTGCAGCTTCCAATAGAGACGAGAGACCTTCGACCCTTTGAGCTGCTCAATCGGCGCGGCGCCTTCAAGAACGAATGGTGCCGGTTCAGGGAGGGAAGACTCTTGAATCTGGCCTGACATCACCTCATTAACAGCAGCTTCGGCCACGATCAACTCAAATTGGTTGATGCCGGGATTTCGGATGGAGCGAACGGAAAGATATGGCACAGCGTTGATCTCAGAAAATGCCGAATTCATTTCAGGTGCTCCTGCGTGGCTTACAGCTTCCCCTCAACCCACCCTTCCAGCTTCTCCACCGGCAGCCTCACCCCCAGAAAGAATTGTCCAAACAGCGCATACACCGCGCTTACCTCGTCGAATCGCATCTCATAAATCAGCTTCTTGAAGACCACCGGGTCCTCGGCAAACAGGTCCACGCCCCACTCCCAGTCGTCCATCCCAATTGACCCGGAGATAATCTGCTTCACCACATCGCCGTACCGCCGTCCGATCAGCCCGTGCAGGTGCATCATGCGCTGCCGCTCTGCAAAGGGCACGCTGTACCAGTTCTTTTCCTCGCCACGCTTGCGGTCCATCGGATAAAAGCACAGGTACTTTGATTCCGGCACAGCAGGGAAGAGGCGCGTCTTCATTGCCTCCGCGCCACGTTGCAGGCTGGCATCCACCTCCGCCTGCCACTCCGGCGAGTGCGTCGCAAAGCCTTTCGCCGAAGCCGCCTCATACGTCTTCCGCGTAGACTCGTACAGCCCCAGCTCCACCACCGAAACATAGGAGTGCCGCAACTCCAGAAAGTCGTAAAGCTCCGTCTGCGCCAGCTCCAGTTCCACATGGTTCAGGGCTTCAAATGACTCGCGAAAATGGACAAAAATCAGGTCCCCCTTGTGGCCAAGCTGTGAATAGAGCGCCGTCCGCGTCGGCGCATCCGCGCTGTTACGTTCCATGCTTTTCAGCGCCGCAACCGCACTCGAAACGATCTGTGCGCGCTTCTCGGCCGGGCAGGCTCGCCACGCCGTCCAGTTAAAGCGAAAGAACTGATGCAGCAGGCTGGAGCCTTCAAGAGTCAACGGAACCGGGGGGAAAACAGCGGGAGAATCGGACAACGGAGCCACCTCAAATCTTCCTTGCAACACCCTCATCCTAACAAAGCGCGCACTCTCCGCATTCCCGTGCCAGTCCCGCGCCGCAGGCCGTCCCGCCCGCGCGCTTTATACTGGAAGTGCAAATGAGCGAACACATTCTCGCCGTCCTCGTGCGGTTCATCACGCATGTCATCGATATGGGCGGCTACGCCGGCATCGTCGCATTGATGGGAATCGAATCGGCCTGCATCCCGCTGCCTTCTGAGATCATCATGCCCTTCGCCGGCTACCTGGTCTATCTCAACCGATTCAGCCTTTTCTGGGCTGCCACGGCAGGCGCCGTGGGCTGCAACCTGGGCTCCGTCGTCGCCTACTGGATCGGCGCCAAAGGCGGGCGCCCCCTGGTCGAGCGCTACGGCAAATGGGTTCTGATGAGCCGCCACGACCTGGACCAGATGACCCGTTTCTTCTCGAAATACGGCTCCATCACTGTCCTCCTCGCCCGCCTGCTGCCCGTCGTGCGCACCTTCATCGCTTTCCCGGCGGGCATCGCCCGGATGCCGCAACTCCGCTTTCACATCTATACTTTTGTGGGGTCGTGGCCCTGGTGCTTTGCCCTTGCCTACGCCGGCATGAAGCTGGGCGAGAAGTGGCACAGTGACCCGCGCTTCGAGCAGGCCTTTCACCGCTTCCATCTCGGCGTTGAAATCGCTCTGGTGGCGGGCATCGCCTGGTTTGTCTGGTCTCACCTCAACCGGGGAAGGCAGCAGGAATCCGCATAGCAGCTGCGGCGGCGGAAGGTCTCTCGCGCAGCGGTACACTGGTTTGTCTCGCAGTTTGCACTTTTTTGTACGGATCGGAATGCAGCAGCAACCAAAAGAAGGGTAGGAGAAGCAATGGCAATTGAAGAGCAAGGCGGCCACAAGACTGCCGGCGCAACCAATATTGAGCCCGCCAAGGGCAAACTCGGCGTGATGGTCATCGGCCTGGGCGCCGTCGCCACCACCATGATCGCCGGCGTCGAAGCCGTCCGCCGCGGATTGGCCAAGCCTATCGGCTCGCTCACGCAGATGGGCACCATCCGTCTCGGCAAGCGGACAGACAACAAGTCGCCCCTCATCAAGGATTTTGT
>JAJZGF010000203.1 GCA_021805025.1 Acidobacteriota bacterium | reverse complement strand
CGATGATGGTGAGTGGGATGGACCGCCGGTAAGCGGCTGGCCAGCATGGGACAACACAGGGGGCAATATCGCCGCGGCGTGGGACTACTATCTGTACACCCGTGACAAGAAATGGCTCGCGAAGGCCTATCCGCACATGCTTGCAGCGTCCAAGTGGATTCAAAACCATCGCGAGGAAACCCAACTTGAAGATGTCGATACCGTTCCGCTGGGAGCGCGTCCAATACGCCGTATGATCTCTTCCAAATGCCGACCCGAGCCTCATCCGCCATTACAACCCGGCGAGAAGACCTACTGGTATGGGCTTCTTCCTTGGAGCTACGGCGACTCCGGCCTGCCCGAAGGTCACTCCTACTCGCACAACTTCCTCGCAGCGTATGCCGTCCAGGATACCGCGAAGGCGGCCCGCGAGCTGGATCATCCAGGGGACGCTCAGTGGCTCGACAAGGAGTTTGCGGATTACAAGACGTCTATTGAGGACTCCATTCGCCGATCGGTGAAGCTAGAGACGATTTCACCGCCGTATCTCCCCGCGATGCCAACCTATCCTGAGGGAGCCTACTCCCAGACCTTCCTCGCCGTATATCCCACCGGGCTCTACTCTCCAGAGGATCCTCTCGTGAATGGCTTACTTACACGCATGGAACGCGAAGAGAAGCAAGGGCTGCCGACCAATGTAGCCTGGGCAGGTACCGCTGGGGTTTGGCCAGGCGAGGCGATGAACATGGCGGAGACCTATCTTCTACGCGGTAACGTCCAGCAGACGGTAGATATGATGCTGGCCGCCCTCAACCACACGTACACGACCGATGTCTTCAAGGAGGAGATCCTTGTTGATGTTACTTTGCCGCGTGCTTGCGAGACACCGCACAGCAAGCACACAGATATGCAAGGGACAGGTGATCAACCTGAGGCATGGGGCAGCGCTAATTACATCAATCTACTGCGCGATATGCTGCTACGAGAGCAAGACGGTACAGTGCATCTCATGGCAGGGCTACCATCTGCCTGGATCATCCCTGGCCAGAGCGTACGTGTCAATCGCGCCCCAATAACATCCGGCGGAGAGGTGTCGTACAAGCTGCAATTCGTCAGTGCGCACCACATGGAGATGCAGGTTGCGGCATCGCAACCAACACAGTTCGCCTTGCATCTGCCGGTAGATGTCGAACATGTCGCTGCAGTGTGGGTTGACGGAAAGACTGTACCCATTGCTCAAATCATCTCCCTGGACTCAACAACCTCGTCCCATATTGTGATCGATCTAAAGTGATGAAAGCCATGAATCGCCGCGACTTTGCTTATAGCCTCGCCGCAAGTGCTGCTTTGGCGGCCAGCCGAGGGCTCGCGCAACCTATTGCCGAGAAGCCTTCAGAGGCCACACTGGAGGTCGGTTCAGCTTCAGCAGATGCAGTGATGCCCATGGATTTTACCGGCCTTTCCTACGAGTCGGCGCAACTTGCGAATCCACTGTTCTTCTCGGCGACCAATGAACAACTCATCAAGATTTTTCGCGAACTAACGCCTAACGGCGTTCTTCGGCTTGGCGGTGGATCGAGCAATTTCACTACATACTCAGCAACGTCTCCCGCAGGCCCACCACCGTTCGAAGTCTTCGGCCCCGACACCAGTAAGACGATCAAGACTGGAACCATCACATCAGCGCTATCGTTGAGTAATCTCCGCGCCTTCCTCGATGCAACGAATTGGCGCTGCATCTATGGCCTGAATCTCGGCCAGGGCACCAAAGAGAATGCAGTGCGTGAGTCCGCAGCAGTATTTCAGATTTTAGGACCGCGTCTAATCGCCCTGCAGATAGGCAACGAGCCAGACTCGTTCCGTAATCGCTATCGTCCGGCGAGTTACACCCCTTTAGACTTCATGAAAGAGTGGAATGACTTTCATCACTCTATCCTCGCGGTGACGCCTCGCGCACAATTCGCCGGTCCGGACATCTCAAACAAGCTTGCATTCTTCATAGCCTTCGCCGCAGAGGCGTCGCAGCATCCCGATGTAATTCTGCTGACGGCGCACTCCTATGCGATGGGTCCAGCCGGGTCTCCGAAGGCGACGCTCGATAGACTTCTCGTTGATGATCCGAGCGTACAGACCCAGCCTGAGAGTCAACTCGATGCAATCCTTGCTGAGGCTCGATCGATTCACCTGCCCTATCGCATGTGCGAAGGCAACTCGTGTTGGAACGGAGGAGAACCAGGCATCTCAGACACACTGGCCTCAGCGCTGTGGTGCGGAGACTATATGCTGCACCTCGCTCAAAAGGGAGTCGTCGGTGTCAATATGCACGGAGGCGGCAACGGTTACTACACCCCTATCGCTGGGATTCCGTCTATCGGCATAAAGCCGCGTCCAGAGTACTTCGGCATGCAGGTCGCGCAAATGTTTGCGGAGGCAACCTTCCTGTCGAGCACTCTGCGGACGAGGAACCCGAGGCTCACGACTTATGTGGCGAAGCGGGGCAGTGTGTTGCTCCTGGCGGTCTTCAACAAGAGCATCGATGCTGCCTTGATCACCTTGCCACAGTTTCTCAGCAGGTCCGCCCAGCACGCAGAAGTATGCGCATTGACCGGTGCTGCGTTTGACAGCAAGGAAGTTACATTCACCGGGGCCAAACCGGTTGCCGCTCCGGTCGGCCGCGTGACTGTCCCAGGGAAGACCGCCGTTGTCTACAGATTCGATGCTTATAAAAAACCTTAAGAATCGAGGAAATTCTGATGACCATGAATCGTCTGCCTCACTCCATCACCCGCCGCCGCTTTCTGAGGCAGACTGCGCTGACCGGCGCGGCGCTTAGGGGGGGCCGTGGATGGGCTGAGTCGTCCTCGCCAGAAGATACTGAGCCGGAAAGCTCCTACACGATGTTTTTCGCGCAACCGGCAGCGACCTGGCCGGATGCACTGCCCGTTGGTAATGGAAGATTGGGCGGTATGGTCTTCGGAGATCCGCAGCATGACCGGATTCAACTCAACGAAGAGACAATCTGGGATGGTGAGCGCCACGATCGTAATAATCCGGATGCAGGCGCTGCCGTTCCGAAGATTCGCGAACTTTTGTTCAGTGGCAATATACATGAAGCCGAACGACTTGCAGTCGCAGACATGATTGCGCATCCTCCGCGCCTGCCGTGCTACCAAACTCTCGGCGATCTCTGGCTGGACTTTCCAGGTCTTACTAATGCTCAGGACTACCGCCTTGCGCTCGACCTCGACAAGGCTATTGTGACGACGCAATTCACCTCAAAGGGCGTTCGCACCAAGCGCGAAGTCTTCAGCTCAGCACCCGATCAAACCCTCGTCATTCGCCTGTCCGTCAGCCACAAGGGCAACCTCAACGTGATTCTTCGGCTGGATCGTCCTGGCAGCTTTACCACTGTCGCGACTGCTCCGAATCATCTCGTCATCACGGGTCAAGCCCTGCCGGTGAATGACAATCCCGGGTCGCCGTATAAGGAACGGCAGACGGGTGTGCGTTTTCGGGGTGAACTACTGGTACGTACGGAAGACGGCACATGCTCGGCTGAGGGAAATCAGTTACGTATCGCCAACTCGACTGCGGCAACGCTTTTCTTTGTAGCAGCAACCGAATTTCGCGTACGAGACATGGCTGCTGCTTGCTCCGCCTATCTCAAATCATCGCGCATCCCCTACGCAGAACTGCGTAACCGTCATATTCGTGAATATCGCTCGTACTTCAGACGCTGTGACCTTCAACTAATGGGCACAGCTGATCCGTTAAGCGCCATGCCAACCGATCAGCGAATGCAGCGCATCAAGGACGGTGCGGAAGATGTGCAGCTTCTCCCCATCTACTTCCAGTTCGGCCGCTACATGCTGATCAGCAGCAGTCGGCCAAACACGATGGCTGCCAACCTGCAGGGGATATGGAATGAGAGCGTGGATCCTCCCTGGGGATCTAAGTACACCGTAAACATCAACACAGAGATGAACTATTGGATTGCAGAACGCACCAACCTCGGGGATTTGCACACGCCACTCTTTGACTTGCTCGATTCCACCCGTTCAACTGGTGCATTAACTGCGCAAAAGTACTACAAGGCACGCGGCTTCGTAGTACATCACAACACTGATATCTGGGGTGATGCGGTTCCGATCGATGGCATCCATTCTGGCATCTGGGCCATGGGTGCCAACTGGCTATCGCTACACTTATGGGAGCACTACGAATATAGCGGAGACCTTAACTTCCTGCGAACTCGTGCTTATCCTGTGCTGCGCGCAACCGCACTGTTCCTGCTGGATTATCTTGTCCCCTCACCCACGGGATATCTAATGAGTGGGCCTTCTCTTTCGCCAGAGAACAGTTACAAGCTCCCCGACGGATCGAAAGCGAGCCTATGTATGTCCCCTACCATGGACGTCGAGATCACACGTGCAGTTTTTGCGCGCGTTATCGACGCTTCGAAACTCTTAGGCGTCGATACCGACCTGCGCCAACAAATCTATGCCGCAACGGCGAAGTTGCCACCGTACAAGATCGGCAAAGCTGGCAATCTGCAGGAGTGGTTTGAGGACTATGCGGAGGTTGAGCCAGGTCACCGCCACATCTCCCATCTTTTCGCTCTGTATCCTGACAGCCAGATCACGCCGCAGGGCACGCCTGAACTGGCACGGGCAGCGCGAGTGGTTCTTGATACACGCCTTGCCAACGGAAGTGGTTCAACAGGTTGGAGTCGCGCATGGATCATCAATTGTTTCGCGCGTCTTGGCGACGGCGATCAGTGCTATCACAATCTTATGCAATTGCTTCGACTGTGTACGCGCCATAATTTATTCGATGTCTGTGGACTCAAGGCGAATGCTCCATTTCAGATCGACGGCAACCTGGGCGCCCCTGCAGGAATCGCCGAGATGTTACTACAGAGCCATGGAGGAATCGTTCGCCTGCTCCCCGCACTCCCGAGCGCATGGCCCACTGGGAATGTTCGCGGATTGCGCGCCCGCGGTGGGCTGGAGGTCGACATCGTCTGGAGCAACGGTCGAGCGTCCCAGGCGACTCTGCGAAGCTTGCTTGCGAAGCATCATGCTCTTGCGATTCCAGCAGGTCAGCAGGTCGTTGCCATCACGATCCGTGGCACCGCAGTACCTTTCACGAGGGAGAAGGAAGTCATCAGTTTCTTCTCGACACCAGGAGAGACCTATCGCGTGCAGATCGTATAAGAGACTCTGGCGCATTTTGCCCGGCGCAGTTGAATTAGGAGGACTAAAGGTGAACCGAAGAGAGATGTTGCAACTTACCACAGGGGCGTTGGCTTCTAGTTACGCAGCTACATCCATGGCTAAAACGATTGACAAGCCGGACGCGGGCCAAGTGGAACAATGGGACACGTACGAGGTCGAACTGCAAGGCCCTGCCACGGGTAATCCCTTCACCGATGTGAATATCAGTTGTACTTTTTCGCTCGGGCATCGCACAGTAGAAACAGCGGGCTTCTATGATGGAGATGGGATCTACCGCGTGCGATTCATGCCAGATACCCCGGGACAATGGACCTGGCGAAGCACAAGCAATCAAGCTTCGTTGCGTGGTCATAGTGGCGGCTTCACGTGTACCGCCGCTCAAAAACACAATCACGGCCCGGTGAGTACAGCGCACCAGTTTCACTTTCAGTATGCGGACGGAACGCCATATTTTCCATTTGGCACCACGTGTTACAGCATGGGGTTCATGGGCCCGCCGTGGGAAGAGCAGACGCTTGAAACACTGCGCACCGCAGGTTTCAATAAGGTGAGGCTATGCCTGTTGCCCAAACCGCTTGGCTACGAACTCTTTGCATTGCCATTTGTGCAGCAACCCCGTAGCGGCAACGATTTCACCCGGCTAAATCCTGCCTACTTCCAACATGTCGAAAAGCGGATCCGCGACCTGCAGCAGATGGATATCCAGGCCGATGTCATCTTATTTCATCCGTATGACGCATGGGGCTACAAGTCGATGCCTCCAGAGGCCAATGACCTATACCTGAAGTATGCAGTCGCGCGACTGGCTGCTTATCGCAATGTCTGGTGGTCTGTGGCAAATGAGT
>JAJZGF010000202.1 GCA_021805025.1 Acidobacteriota bacterium | reverse complement strand
GGGTCGAGGGATTCGAATTGAATCGGCAATCGTGTCATAAACTGCAGCGCTAGCGCCATGTCCTTGAGCGGCCGCATCATGCACCCGCCCCGCTCACGCCGGCTGACGAGAAGGTTGCCATCTCTGTGTAGAGTCGCAGCGCCGACTCAATAAGCGGCATCGCGAGCACCGCTCCCGTGCCTTCGCCCAGCCGCATATTCAGACGAAGCAATGGTGTGATCCCGATGGTGCGCAAAAGATAGCGATGTCCCGGTTCCTCCGAGCAATGCCCCGCAAGAAGATAATCCTTGACCGCCGGCGCAATCGCACAAGCGACCGCCGCAGCCGCCGTAGAAATGAAACCATCACACACGATCAGTTGCCTGTTTCGGGCCGCTCCCAGATAGAAGCCCGTCATGGCGGCAATTTCGAGGCCGCCTACGCGCCGGAGGACCTCCAGGGGTTCGCTGTTCTGGCCATCCGGGAAATGCTTGCGCAGCGTCCGGCGAATTACATTCAATTTGCGATTTCTTCCCGCATCATCCAATCCGGTTCCTCGTCCTGTGACTTCCGCCGGTTTGCGCTGGGTAAGCATTGCTGCGATAGCACTTGCAGACGTGGTGTTGCCGATCCCCATTTCACCGACCGCGACGAATTGCTTGCGTCCTGCATTAGACTCATCGGCTAATGCAATACCTAGTTCGAGCGAAGCTGCGCACTCTTCTTCGGTCATTGCAGGTTCATCCAGGAAATTCCGGCTGCCTCTTCGGATTTTGGCTTTACGAAGCCCTTGCGCATCTTCAAGATCGGCGTCCACTCCCACATCCACAACCGTCAGTTCAGCGGCGTGCTGCCGGGCCAGGACGTTGATGGCCGCGCCGCCTGCCAGGAAGTTGCGCACCATCTGCGCTGTCACCTCTGGTGGATAGGCGCTTACGCCCGCATGGGCGACCCCGTGATCTGCCGCGAACACGTAAACGGCTTTCTGACAAGGAAGAGCCAGCTTGCCGGAGCGGATGGCCACAACCTGCGCTGCGACGGCTTCCAGTTGTCCAAGGCTGCCGAGAGGCTTTGTCAGTTGATCGAGATGCAGCGTGGCCTGTTTCAGATAGTGCTGGTCAACATGGGCAATAGTGGATGCAAAGGCTCTGATCTTCGCGAATGCTGCCGTGTTCATGATCTTCATAGCGCGAACTCGCTGGGCGTCGATACGCCGTGCTGCAAAGTTGAAGAGCGTGGTGGCGGGCACCTGAAGGCCCGCTCCAGAAGGTCCGATTTCAGAATCTCTTCGGGGCTTCCCTGGCGCAGTCGCTCGAAAGGGCTGATCAAAACGACGGAGGAAAAAGTTCCCGGAATAAGCGTCAGATCGTGCATCGCAGCGAAGATGTAAATGCCTTCTGAATGTAAGGACCGTATGAGATTGATCAAATCCATCTGACGGCCGAAGTCGAGATTCTGTGTTGGCTCATCGAGAAGGAGCAGCCTCGGCTCCTGCGCCAATCCTAGTGCAATCTTCACGCGCTGACGTTCGCCGCCGCTGAGTTCGTTGTAGACGCGATGCCGCAGAGAAGTGACATCCGTCAATTCCATGGCGCGCTCGATTGCGCGCCGATCTTGCGCTTTCAATCCTCCAAAAAGACTGAGGTACGGCGTTCGTCCCTGTTCCACAATCTGCTCGACCGTGAAAGAAAACGGCACTTCCAACTGCTGCGGCACCAGGGCAACTTCATGTGCAATCTCAAGCCTTCGCAGCGAGAGCAGCGGTTGATTCCCAAGTAGAACCCGTCCTGACGTTGGGGTCAGAAGCCCGGCTGCGATGCGCAGCAGCGTTGTCTTTCCTCCACCATTCGGTCCAATCAGCGCGGTGCATGATCCCTGCGCAAGCGAGAAGCTTGCGCGATCCAAAACCTTCCCCTGAGCGAACGAGAAAGAGACATCTTCGAACGTAAGAAATGCGCTCATGCCCCGTATCCCCGCTTTGTGCGCCGCAGCAGATAGAGAAAGAAAGGACCACCGATCAACGCCATCAGAATTCCAACAGGGAGTTCCGAGGGCGCCATCACGGTGCGCGCCAGTGTGTCAGTCAGAACCAGGAATGCAGCGCCAGTGAGAGCCGTGACCGGAAGCAAGCGAAGATGGTCTGGGCCCATCACCAGCCGTGCGAGATGGGGAACGATCAACCCTACAAAGCCGATCAGACCGCCGAGCGATACAGCGACTGCTGCAAAAAGAGAACCCACGATGATGATGGCGATCCGCACCGACTCAACCTTGACCCCCAGTTGCTGAGCGTATTCATCGCCCAGCGCCAGCGTATTCAGCCGGCGCGCGAGCACCGCAGAGGCCGGAAGAGCGATTAGCAGAAGCAGCCCAACGACACCCACCTGCGTCCAGCGAGGCACGCCGATAGACCCGTGCAGCCAGGATGCAAGCACACGAAGCCCCATGCCGTAGTCGCGGTCAAGTATCTCGACGAAATACGAGGAGTAGCTCAGCATGGTGCTTACGGCGAATCCGGCGAGCAGCAGCGTCACCACCTGCGTGGTGCCGCCGACGCGTGCGAGGCTGTACACAATTGCAATGGTGGCCACGGAGCCAGCGAAGGCAAGCAGCGCAATGGCGCTGAAGCCCATCCAGCTTACCTGCGGCAGCAAAACCATGCCGACTGATGCGCCTAGAACCGCGCCGCCGGAAGACCCGATCACATACGGATCGGCAAGCGGATTGCGGAACAGACCTTGAAACAGGAGCCCTGCGAGGGATAGCGACGCTCCGACCATCGCAGCTGCCACAATGCGCGGTAGGCGCACATCCAACAAAATCGTCTGCTGGTCCGGTGCCAGCGGACGAGAATGCAGGAAACACGCCTCGATGCTCTCTAGTGGAATTCGAACAGCACCGCAGGTAATAGCCAACACAATCGCGATCACCAATACCGCAGCAAGAACAGCAACGACTGGCCCCAACGGCAGACGCGCCGATGAACTTCCGGACTCTTCACCGGCTACAAATTGGACTATCTCAGCTTCCACGATTCTCCTCCCAGAGTGATCTGCACGCCAGAGCGGAAAGTAAACGGTAGTGCAGGATATCCAAAGGCTTCGCTATAGTGCTGACTGAGCAGATTCTGGATACTGCTCACGACTTCCATCCGATGACTGATCGCATAGCTCACGTTCAAGTCCAGCCGTTGATAGGCGCCGTCGAGATTGCGGTTCGGCAGCAGAAGCGTAGGGAGAAAGTTGGCGTCAAAGGCAAGGAAGTCGCTGTCATCGCGCCGTCCCACCAGAGTGCCGGTCAAGAGCGAAGAGATTCGCGCATGGGTATAGCCCACTCCGAAATAGCCGGAGTGGGGCGCGCGACGGAAAGGCCGCGCACCTACCAGCGGGGAAAACGCTCCAATGGGCACGGTTGGAAAATTGGGATTGTAGGTCGGCCCGATCGCGTCGGAGGTGAAAGATCGCTGGATGACCGGAGCCAGATATGTGTATCCACACCGCGCAAACAAAGATTTCGCGAGCTGGAACTGCGCTTCGGTCTCAATACCCTGAGCACGAAAGGCCTGAGAGTTGACGGTGGCCCCGTAGGTGGCGGCATCGGCTACCGACGCAGGAACTCCAAGATCGAGCAGTCCCTGGCTCGGAATGTATTCGATGCCGTTGGTGAATTCATTATGGAAGTAAGTGATGCCGACCTTCGCACGGCCTTGAAACAGTTCCTGATCCATCCCGGCGTCATAGGTGCGTGACCATTCAGCGCCAATCTTGCCAATGTGATATTGGGAGATCAACTGCGCGCCGTTGGGAAGAGCGGCGAGTTGAGCGTAGAGTGAATCGGTCTGGTCAAAGATGCTTGGCTCCTTGACACCCTTGCCAAAGCTTGCGCGAACCCGTGTCCCGCTCAGTAGACCTGCGGGGGTATTTTGTCTTATCGAATAGGAGAGCGAAATCCTTGGCGTAGCGGCGAGTCCATAAAGAGCGTTATCTTCTACACCCGTACCCACCGTGTAGAAGAGCCGATCCCTTATGTCACCCTGAAACAGGAACGTGTAGCTGTAGTTTCCCCTCTCGACTGAATTCGATGGACTACCGGAGTAGCCGCGCTCGTCTTCGTAATTGAAAGCGATAAGGCCCAGCAGATGCGGGTGGATGCGGTAATCGGATTGCGCATAGACAAAGTCGCGATCGGTTGACGCGGGATAGGAATATGGATACGTCTGGGCATACTGGAAGAGCGCCTGACCCGAAACGGTGTAGCCGTTTGCCCCATAAATGGTCACAGGTGCTCCAAGATAGCCCTGTAAACTTCCGCCGGAGTAGTACGGAATTCCCGTAGGGGCGAAATCGGTGAATAGAGAGCGAAGCCGGAGCCCTCCATACCGGAGCTGGTTATGCCAGTTTTGCGTGCTCTGCGTATCGAAGGTCACTCCAAAGTAGGAGTCCTCATTGGCCTGTTTCGTGTCGTCAGGAATTCCGTAGAGCAGGATCGCGTTGGGCTCGCCGCTTGCTAGCTGGTCATGTCGCACCGTTGCACGCAGGGTTGCATTCGGAAGCAGCGCCCATCCAAAATTGCCCGACGCGGTTCCGATATGAAAGCGGTCGTTGGGAATGCTGTTGGAAGTGTCAAAACGAGAGTAGTCGGAGAAGTAATCCAGCGTCTTCCACTTTCCACCGAGCGAGCCCTCGTTATGCGATGTTGCGAAATTTCCGCCTTCCCCCAGATAGGTTAACTGGGGCAGAGGAGTTGTGCCGGTTTGCGTCGTAAGGCTTACGACACCCGCCATTGCGTCGGACCCGTACGCCGAGCTGTTCGGTCCGCGCAGCACTTCAATCTTGGCAATGGCAGAGGACGCAATGTCGGCAAACTCTACGGCCCCGCCGATGTCATTGGCGGGGATGCCGTCGATCAGCACCTCGTTCGCATCATCGTTGCCGCCGCGGATGTAGAGCCCGGTAGTTCCACCCAACTGGCCTGTCTGGGTCATCTGCAGGCCAGGTATCCATCGGAGTGCATCCTGCACTTCATTCGTGCCTGCGTATTCATCAGGGCTCAGCATGGTGACCGCCGCGCCAAGATGCGACTCCAGCGTTGGGGTTGCCGTCGCCGTAACGGTCACGTTTTCTGAGAGCGCGTCAAGCCGGAGTGTGGCGTTTTCTATCACCGGTTGTGCGCCGGAGAGTTGCAAGCCCCCAAGGACGTACGTCTTGAACCCGCGCGCAGAGATGCGGAGTGCGTAAGCGCCTGTTGCGGGAGCGGAGAGCCGATAGCGGCCTTCCTGATTGGTAACGGCTGAGACAACTTTCTGGTCATTGCTGAGAAGGTCCAGGTGCGCTCCCAAAATCACCGCCCCGGAAGGATCGGTGACGGTACCCGACACGACCAGAGCAGTCTCCGCAGAAACTGTGCCGCTCAGGCAGATAGAGAAGACAGAAAGGCAGACAAATCGACAAAGCAGTAGAAGACGAGCCATTTGGTTTTCCCCTCGGAATGTGCAACAGGACCGGTCTCCTGACTTGCGCTTCATCGAACATGGCCGCCTTCCCGGGTGTTTCCCAGTGGCTTGCTGGCCTTGCCCTCTGCGCTTACAGTTACGGGGTAGTGGCGGATTCGCACCGCGCTTCCCGAACATCCTGCTGGTCAAACGATCTGTGTTGAGAGATGGAACGAGTCCATCTCAAGGATGAAATTGTTTTGCCAGGTCCTCCAGTGCGTCGATGGCAACGGGGCTGGGTAGGTCAATGCGGCTGTCGGCGTAATAGACGCGCCCCGCGCGTACCGCAGGCAATGCATCCCATCCTGGCCGGCCAGACAGTTCGGACAGCGAGACTTTGGAGTTGCGCACCAGAAGAAGAGCGTCTGGGTGCCGCGCCACAATCGCTTCCAGGCTGACCTGCGGCCATTCCTGCGCGATGTCGCTGGTGATGGAAACACCACCGGCGGCTTCAATCAATTCTGTGATGAACGCGTGCCTGCCGATGGTCACGATCGGGTCGTACCAGACCGGCATGAAGACGCGTACAACCGGCTTTCCACTAACACGCTTGCGCACAGCCTGCTCGCGCACCTGAAGGCTCTGGACCAACCTCG
>JAJZGF010000201.1 GCA_021805025.1 Acidobacteriota bacterium | reverse complement strand
CTCTTCCTCCGACTACTGCAAAATGCTGTCGTAACCGCGCCAACTCGGTATAGACCGTCGCGCTCTCGCGATTTGATTGCAAAACACAACCTGTAGTGGTCACTGTACTAAGGCAGCTACCCCACTTTCTGCGATTTGCCGCCGGAGAAGAGGGTTTTCTACAAGGTGAGCGGCAACAGGATCGTCGAAACAAAGCTGGACGAGGCGAACTGGCAGCAATCGCCTTGGAATTACGCCCAACTGCAAAAGCGGTCGCGAGCGGGTTTTGGGACGACGTTCCCCTGGCTTCACCCATCCCCAATCTCGCCGGAGTTGGCCCGTACCAGCCAACCTGGGACTCGCTGTCGGAGTACGAGGCGCCTGAGTGGTACCGGGACGCGAAGTTCGGAATCTGGGCGCACTGGAGTCCTCAGTGTGTGGCGGAAGACGGCGATTGGTACGCTCGCAATGTTTATGTAGAAGGTCAACGGCAGTACCGGTATCACCAGGAGCATTATGGTCCGCCATCGCGCTTCGGCTACAAGGACCTCTGCGCACAGTGGACGCTGCTGAACTGGGAGCCCGACTCGCTTATGGAGCGGTACAAGAATGCAGGCGCGCGCTTTTTTGTAGCGCTTGCCAATCATCACGACAACTGCGACGCGTAGGATTCCAAGCACCAGCCATGGAATTCCGCCGCGATCGGCCCGCATCGCGACGTCGTCGGCGCATGGGCTGCCGCAGCGCGCAAGCAGGGGCTGCGCTTTGGTGTGACAGTCCACCAGGCCCGCAACTGGTGGTGGTTCCAACCTTCCCACGGCGCCGATAAATTGGGAGCGCTGGCCGGCGTTCCTTATGATGGCGTACTGACCGCCGCGGACGGCAAGGGGCAGTGGTGGCAGGGCCTCAATCCCCAGCGGCTCTACTGCGTGAAGCATCCAGGCGACGCACTACCCGACGTCTCTTACGTGAAGAACTTCTACGATCGCACCCGCGATCTGATTGACCAGCACGATCCTGACCTTCTCCACTTCGACGACTCGTTGCTGCCTCTAGGTTGGGATGGAATGAACATAGGCGCCTACTTCTACAACCACAATCTTTTGACCCACGGTGGCAAGTTGGAGGCGGTGCTCAACGTCAAGGACGTCCCCGATCGACTTGCGAAAGCCGTGGTGGCTGATTATGAAGCCGGCCTGACCAGCGGAATCATACCTTATGCCTGGCAGTCGGAAACCTGCATTGGCACGTGGCATTACCTGCGCGCTCTGTATGAAAAGGATGGGGAGTATGGGGCATATCTGCCGCCGCGCGATGTCATTCATTGGCTCGTTGATACGGTGAGCAAGAACGGCACGTTCGTGCTTAATGTGCCCGGCAAGCCCGACGGCACCATCGACAGTAAGGAGATCGCAGTTCTCGACCAGGTCACCGCCTGGATGAAGGTCAACGGCGAGGCCATCTATTCCACCCGCCCCTGGAAAGTCTACGGCGAGGGCCCCGGGAAGATCGAAGCTGGCGCCTACCGCGCCCGACATAGCCTCAGAAATCTCGGCGCCGCCGATATCCGCTTTACGCGCAGCAAAGACAGCAAGGTTGTTTACGCAATCTTTCTCGGATGGCCTGAAGGCGAGGCCCTCATCAAGTCTCTCGGCACGGCAAGCCAGCCAGAACCGGGCAAGATCCTGCACGTCGAGATTCTGGGTGCTGCGGGCAAGCTGAAATGGAAGCAGACACCCGAGGCCTTGAGAGTTGGATTACCAAGCCAGCCCAATCCGGCCGGGGCCTATGGCGCGGCGTTGAAGGTCTCGCTGGCGTAGCACGGATTTGCGTTGTGTTCGGGCCGGCCCGAGGGAAGCCGGCCCGAACTGGGCTGCCCCTGCCGGCTTACTCCGGCAGGTCGATTTGCCCATTGATTTCGAAGTTGCCGGTGACACCCGGAGCCCCGGTGCGAAATGCAGGAAGGTAGGTGTCCAGCTCATCGTATTCGATGAACCAGATGGGAGACGACAATTTGCAGCGCAGGTAGCTGCTGCGCTGGCTCCGAGCGATTTGTGACTGAGCTTGTCACGCGAGACCAGCACGAACGGCGGTTTGCCGCATGACTGGTTCTCGTTGAGGTAGCAGAATTCGGAATGCAACTCCGTGCGTAGGAATCCGGGAACTGAAACTAACGAACCGCGATCTCCGCAGTGATCGGAAGAACCTCCATCAGGAAAGCACCGTGGCTCCACGCCTGCGGTACTCTATCTCGGAGAATGGATGGTCTGATGCCATGCTGGAAACAATCTGTGGCTCGGTCCTTGTCCACCTGAATCGCCTGCATCGCGCTCGCTGAATATCTGGGACGACTTCCTTTACTTGCGCAAGCACCTCAACTTAATGTGACGAGTATGAGATCACGGCGAAAGCAATTTGTTCCGAATTCGAACGCCTCAAAGGAGGGACTTCCCGGCCCACCAATGGACCGCCGGAAATTTCTGAAGGGCGCAGCAGGTCTAGGTGGAATGGTGAGTCTAAGCAGAACCGTCTTTGGCAGAGCTCCAAGAGAAATGGCCGGTGCTGCAACCCGACGCGATCAAGAGTCCATTTCGACGGACTCGCGCCTGCCCGATGGCACTCAGTACGTCTCCTGGGAACAGCCGCTGACATTTTCCAAAACTTACTACGTCGACAATACCTCGGTGAGGGCCGATGATAACGGACCGGGCACCAGGGAGCAGCCCTTCCGCACGATCAACAAGGCAGCCGAGATGCTGCAGCCCCGCGAACGCGTGGTCATCGCCTCCGGCACGTACCGGGAGTGCGTCCGCCCGGTGCGGGGAGGCACAGGGCCATCTCAGATGATCAGTTACGAGGCCGCCCCGGGAGCCAAGGTCTTCGTCAAAGGTTCTGAAGTACTCCCGGACGGATGGCAGCAGGAGTCGGTCGCCAGCCGCCGCTTCGGCCCTGCCGGGCAAGGTGCAAGCCCGGTCACTGCGTGGCGGCACGAACTCACCGGCTCGATGTTCCCCGATGCCTACAATCCGTTCGCCCTGGCAAGCGCGCCGGGTGATCGATCCTGGCTTGATACCAGGTCGGTCGACATGGGGCCGTATTTCCGCCGCCGCGGATTGATCTTTGTGGACGGTAAGCCGCTGGAGCCGATGGAGCAGCTTCGGGAACTGGCGAGCGAAAGGCTGCCCGGCCCCCCGCCTGCAGGCGCGTCCGTACCTCGTACGGGGCTGCCTCCTCGCACTCGTCCAGGTCCGATCATGCAGGAAATCGGGGGAAAGCCGGACGCCAGGTTCTGGGTGGAGAACTCGGGGAATGCTTTTCACGTTCGCTTGTCGGATGACGCTCCCGCCGGGCACATCATCGAAATCACGACGCGCGAGCAGGCGTTCGCTCCTCTCAACCCGGGCCTCTCCTTCATTCGAGTCAAGGGGATCACCTTCCAGCACGCCGGCAATGGGTACCCGGTTCCCCAGCGCGGCCTGGTTTCCACGGCTGGCGGCAATCACTGGATCATTGAAGACAACACCATCGAGTGGGCCAACGGCGTCGGTCTCGACATCGGCAACGGCGACTGGAATGGCGTTCCCACGCCCGCAGCCGGGTCATCTCAGATCATCCGCGGCAACACCATCCGTTACTGCGGTGTCGAGGGCATCGGCGGCATGGCAACCATGGATACAGTCATCGAGGACAACCTCATCGAGTGGTGCGGCTGGGCGGACGCCGAACGCGCCTGGGAAGCCGCCGGAGCAAAGTTCCACTTTGGCCGCAACCTGCTCTTCCGCCGCAACGTGGTCCGCCATATCCGCCACGCCAACGGCATCTGGCTCGACAGCGGAAATGTGAACTGCCGCATCAGCTGCAATGTCTTTGCCGACATCCTCACCGTGAGCGCCGCCGTCCACATGGAAATGAATCTGCAGCAAAATCAGATCGACAACAACCTGATCTGGAATGTCCGGAATGCCGAGCCGGGTACTCCCGGCCAGAGAGGATGCGCCGGATCGGGCGTGTTCATCAATGCCAGCGATCGTCTGATCGTTGCCCAGAATCTGATAGGCCGCTGCGACAACTCCGGCATCTTCGCCATCACCCGGCCGGATCGTGCCGGCAGTGGCACCGCCCAGGAGAACGAAGTCTATAACAATATCTTCGTTAGTTGCGGCAAGTCAGCCATCGTCTTCCTCAGCCAGAACAATATGGCTGACGGCAACCTCTATGTCTCCATGCCCGATGGGTTTCTGGGATTCTTCACCGGCGAATCGAAGCAGTGGCTCGACCTGCCGGCTTGGCGTGCGGCCCACGGCTGGGACAAAGATGGAGCTGTGGGCGATATACAGGTGGACTTCGATCCAGATCTCTTGGGTTTGACGATTAGCAGTAACCAGCGCTTCCCGAGCGTGAGTGTCATCCACCATATTGACCACGACATTCTAGGCAATGTTACTGGAGAAACTAGAGCCCCCGGCCCCTTGGCCAATCCCGGCGGTAGGCGCAGGTGGCAGTTTGATCCTCGCTCAGGTTGTAAACGGAGCTAGAGAAGATCATCCGTACTAGAGGGGCACTAGCTCGGGGCCAGTGCGAAGGACTCGAGCTTCTCGCAAGCTGGGGGTGGTGCACACGGCCCGATGGCCAGAATCTGGCGAGGGCCCGTATGACCGGCCGTCGTGAATTGGGAAGCGGACTGGTTGACCGGCCGACCTTCAATTACTACTTGTGCAGTAGTTTGTCGGGCAGAGGGTGGATTTCTCCCCTTTGTCGGCCAAGGCTCAGGCATTCCGCGGTAAAGCGCCGACGAAAACGTGGAGCAGACCCAATCCACTCCGGGCAAGCGTACAGAAACCAGCTCGACTCATGGCGCGGAAGCCGTCAGCCGTGGCCGGATGCCATCGCCGATCGGTCCGTGATGATGTAACCGCGCATTGAGCCATTCTGTCATCTGGCGCTCCCAGTCCGGTACGTTGGGCAGCTTGTTCCATCCGCCGGTGCCATGCTTGCCCCGGGGATGACAATGATATCGCAGCGCACTCCAACCGCATGCAACGCAGTTTGCAGGTTGGTGGCCTCCGGCAAGGGAATGTATTCATCATGATCGCCGAGAATCTCGAGAAATGGCGGAGCAGCCTTCGAGACATACGTGATGGGTGAGGCTTTGCGGATGGCTTCCTTCTCGCCCTTCTGCGCGATGAAGGGATCGAGAAAGCGATGCACGTCTGCATTGAGGGGAACAAACTCAAAGCTGCTTTGTGCGTAAAGACTTACGACTGCCTGTGCCTTTGCGCTCACGCAGGTCCACCGGATCGGCAGCATGCGGGTCGCCGGGCGCATTGAGCAAGCCGACCAAGTTGCTGAGGTAGCCACCGGCCGAGCCTCCGACGAGAGCAATCTTGTCGGGATCGGCATTCCAATCGTGGGCGTGATAACGGATGTAGCGGACCGCGCGCTGCACGTCATACACCATGTACGGGTAGGGATACTTCGGCGCGAGGCGATAGTTGACGGAGAAGACCGCATAACCTGCGGGAGCAAGAAAGTCGGCCACGTAGGTTTCGCTGCCGCTCTTGCTGTCCCCGCCATGATACCCCCCCGCCGTGAATGATGATCACGATCGGATGAATCCCGGCTCCTTTCGGGGCGTAGTAATCCATCGTGAGAGGTTGGCCGTCGCCGGTTCCGTAAAGAATGCCGTCCCGGGTTGGTGTGCGCGTTTTGGCAGCATACGTGGCAGCGCAGGCGATGCAAAGCGCGATCGATGCGAGATGCTGTAAACGATGAAACGCCATGGGAAGCCGAATTCCTCCAAAGACTGGAGACTGACTTTGCGAAGGTGTCAGAGCCTCCAAGCCATGTTAGACGAGTCTGGGGAGCCCGGATCGGGAACGGGAGTCGGCCAGCGTCAAGCGATCCGTGTCCCGTCAAGTTGCCGTGTAACGCCATCCCGCTCTTCTGCCTGAACGCACATCGGGGGCAGTCACAAGGACGCGTCGGCGACTTCCCGTCGAGCGCCGGGATAAACCGGCATGTTGTAGGGGATGCAAGAGCCCTACAGGAAAGGAGACAGCGACTCCATCCTGGCCTCGAGTCTTGCATGGGACATCGCGAGGTGTTTCGTG
>JAJZGF010000200.1 GCA_021805025.1 Acidobacteriota bacterium | reverse complement strand
ATGAAGTCTCCATCGGCCGCCAGCGCAACATTGGCTTCGAAGGCAACCTCCTCGAACTTGTCACCTTTGTTATGGAAGAGAAAGTTGTACGAGGAATCATTGGTGATGAACAAGTCGGGTTTGCCGTCGAGGTCATAGTCTGCGACTCCGACGCCCATGCCCTTCCCTACATGGTCCCGCAATCCCCATTCTGCTGAGACATCCTGAAAGGTTCCGTCGCCTCGATTCAGGAAGAGCTGGTTTGGTTGGCCTTTGTAGTAGCGGGGATGACAATAGTCCGCCACGCCCTCAAAGGAGCAGAAAGGTTTGTCGCTGTAGGTCCAGCTCAAATAATTGATGACAACCAGATCGAGCAGCCCATCGTTGTTTACGTCAACCCATGCGGCTGCAACAGACCAGAGCGGGCCGAACTGGGGGTCATTGGACTTATCGAGGCCGGCCTTTACTGTGACATCCGTAAAGGTTCCATCACCGTTGTTGCGATAGAGCGTGTTCCGATACACGCCGGAGACGAACAGGTCAGGCCAACCGTCGTTGTCATAGTCCCCGACAGCGGCGCCGATATCGTAGCCCGTCCCTGCCAAACCGGCAATATCGGTGACATCGGTGAAGTGCCCTTTCCCATCATTACGAAAGAGCCGATTGCGAAACTTTGGATGATCCTTCTTCAACGTCGCAAGATTGGCGCCATTGGAGAAGAAGATATCAGGATTGCCGTCACCGTTATAGTCGAACACGGCAACTCCTCCAGCCATACTCTCGGGAGCATTTTTCGCCGGGGAACTGTCATTCTCGAGCCGAAACGGGATTTTCCTGAGATTGAAATGGATTGGCGCCAAGCCCGGCACAACCGCTTGAGCCAGGCTGTTCTTCGACAAGAGCAAAGAACCAGAAGCCATCAGTGAGGATTGTAAAAAGGTTCGTCGCCTCATCGCGCTGATTACAGCATACTCGGTCGATTGAAGGCAATCCGCGCTCCTGACGATGCGCGCTCTGGTCGCTGCGAGGTGAGGAGGAAGAGGTTGGAGGGGCAGTGCCGCAAGGAGAACAGCACTGCCCAATGGTCGAGAAGTGGACGGATTACAGGGGGTTCGTTCAGGAGGAGCAGCCATCGCTTCCGACTGACCCGAAGAAATCCATGCGGAGGCTGGAGGCTGCCGGCGCCGTTGAACGGACATCGTGGGACCATGGGCGAGTAGAAACCGGTAGCTGTGCGGATGGGGCGATCTGATTCCGTTGGGCAACCCACAGAATTGAAACAGGCTGCGCATAATGGTCCGCACCGTGGCCGTCTTTGAAGGGCGTGGGACTCTGCTTCAAATGGCTCCAACCTCGCCGCTCCGCAATGCGAAAGTATGAGTTGCTACGCCACCGTGCATGTCACGAGCGAAGGACAACTGTTGGGTGGATGGTTTGCGGCTGCGCATGAGTGCATGCTAGACTCTGCGATCAGCGGTGGCCATGCAGAATGGGTACTTGAGGCTTGTGGCAGGTCTGACGTCCACGATGGCGTTACGGCCTCCTCCGGCTTTGTCGAAGGCGGGGCGCCATTTGTCTTGGCTCATGAGCCTCACCCTTCTCTTCGCTCCGGCAGGCTCTGCTCAGCAATCCGCCGTTGATTTTCAGAGTCTCGTACAGGGCGCAACGGCGGCGCGTGAAGAAAACGATCTTCCGCGAGCGATCGAGATGTATCGCCAGGCGGTTGCGCTGAACGGCGGATGGTCCGACGGGTGGTGGTATCTGGGACTCCTGCAATATGCGACTGATTCCTATGTGCCTGCGCGGGACGCCTTGACTCACTTTATTCAGCTCAGTCCAAACGCGGGTCCGGCCATCGCGTTGCGCGGTCTGTGCGAATTCGAGCTTGGTGAATATCCATCCGCTTTGCAGGATGTGGAGCGGGGAATTGCCGCTGGTGCTGCAAACGATCCGCACAACCAGGAGATTCTTCTGTATCACGAAGCGTTGTTGCGTGCTCGAACCGGTGATTTCGAAGGCGCCATCGATGCATACGAGCGCTTTGTCAAGACGGAGTCGACCAATCCCGAGCTCTTTGTCGCCATCGGACTCGCCGGTCTGCAAAAGCCTCTGCTGCCGAGCGATCTACCGGCTGATCAGGTGCCGCTTTTCAAGCAGACAGGTCAGGCTGGCTATGCCTATTTGCAAGGCGATCAGTCCGCCGCCGAGCAAGCCTTTGAGAAGTTATTCCAGCGATACCCAACGACCCCGAACCTGCACTACTTTTATGCCTACCTCCTCCTCGCAGTTGATCCCGCGGCTGCGAGCGCGCAGTTGAGGGACGAGTTGCAGGTGGCGCCTACGAATGAAGCAGCACTGTTGCTCGCAGGCTGGGCGGACATGCTCCAGTCAAAATACAAGGAGGGGCTGACGTATGCTCGCCGGGCTCTGGAGATCCATCCCGGCATGCCGATGGCTGAACTGGAGATGGGGCGCTGTCTTGTAGAGACGGGGGAAGTGCGGCAAGGCATACAGTACCTGGACAAAATTGATGCGGTTCAGCCCAACAATCTTGAGGTGCACCTTGCCTATGTTGTGGCCTACGAAGCAGAAAACCGGCCCGCGGACGCACGACGTGAGCGATTGCTCTGCCTGAAGCTCGCTCGACAGGAGGTGGGAGTTGGTTCACAGTAAACTCCTGCGAGTCGCATTCCTGGCGGTTGTCGTCAGCGCGTCCTCCGCACAGAAGCAAGCTGATATGGCAGCCTGCGCCGCTTGCCATACTGAGGCCATCACCCAACCACAGACCCCCATGGGGCGTGCCCTGCAGCTTCCAGGACAGGATCTGATTCTGAGGGAGCATCCGATACTGAGGGTTCACAAGGGCGCATACGACTACATGGTCCAAACTCACGGAAAGGACAGCACGTATACCGTCACCGACGGCACCAGGACGATCTCCGTTCCACTGAACTGGAATTTCGGAGTACACAATCAAACCTGGATCCTCCAGTGGAACGGAAACTTCTACGAGAGCATGATCAGCTACTATGCTTCGATCGGTGGTCTCGACACGACCACAGGGGACGAGCAGATCGCGCCGAAGGACATAGAGCAGGCGTTCGGGAGGCGTATTTCGGTACACGACGCAAAGGCCTGCTTCGGGTGCCACACCACGAATTCGGTGAGCGGTGTTGATCTGGATTTGGCTACTTTGCATCCTGGGCTTGCCTGTGAACACTGCCACCAGGGAACGGAGCAGCATCTGCAGGACATATCGGACGGTCTGGTGACATCCATTCCGCAACCGCTTGGCAAGCTCACCGCGGGGCAACAAGGGAACTTTTGTGGTCAATGCCATCGTACGTGGGAGATGGCGGTCCGCAGCCATTGGCATGGAGAGATGACGGTGCGCTTCCAGCCATACCGGCTGGAGATCAGCAAGTGTTTCAATGCCAATGATCCGCGTATTGGCTGTCTTGCCTGTCACGATCCGCATCTACCCTTGTCGCATGATTTAGCCTTTTACGATCACAAATGCCTGGCATGTCATGCGCCACCGAACGACACAACTGCTCGGCATCGGGCGGGGACTGCGAGCCTGCCTATGGCAAAAGCCTGCCCCAAGGCGACATCTAACTGCGTGAGCTGTCACATGCCGCGGACGCGCATGCTGGGCGGCCACCTGGTCTTTACCGACCACGACATACGGATCGTGAGGCCCGGGGACGCCTACCCGAATTGAATCCCGATCCCAAACCTGCGTTCGGGACCAAGAGTTGGCGGGGTGGAGCCAGATGGATGCCGGATGGAACGTCGCAACGAGGGTCCATCCAGCAACAAGAGCTTGGGCTCTGCAAGACGAGCACGCCGGCCGAGCCGTGCCTCAACCTCGGGCTGGTATGCCTGGAATGTCGTCGGGTTGTCTGAGAAGCGCGACACAGTGACCGTCTCAGACCCCGGTGGGATGAACTGCTTGTGGTTGCGAGTGGAAACCGTGCGCAGCGGAATGCCGGTATGCGTTGGCACCTGAGTATGTGGCTTCCCATGGCTGCGCAAGGTGGAGCTTGCAATCGACGGATTCGCCAGTTCCTGCTTCCGGCCGGCAGCGAGTCATCTTCAAGTCGCAATCCTTCAGAGAGCCGTTCCCAGCCTGGCGGCCGCAACTGCCTCGCCGGGGCGTCACCCGCTCCGCTGTGGTGGACGCCGACAGCTTGCAAGGCACACAAGGGGAGCAGGGATCGAATGGTAGATGGTCAAGTCAGGTGGGGCCGCTTGTCACAGGCGACCTGAGGTTGCTCGATCAGATTCAGGAGCGGCAGCAGTCCCCATCCTTTTCGGAGCAGAAAGCCGATCAGATCTTGCTTGTTACCTTTCCCTTCCTTCCCCATAATGTGGCAGATCCTCTCGGGCGGTTCTCCTTACAACCCGGGATGGCAACCCGAATCTTCCATAACTGGGATCAACTGTCGCGCAAGCTTCCATTCTGTGGAGGGAAGATTCTCTCCACCGATCGACGGATTCTGACATAGCCCGAAGAGACGAAAATCTTCTTGACAAGCGTCTCGCCACTACGTTAGAAGTGTTGTCCGAGAGCAATGATATCGTTACCGGGACGGCTAATCCTCCGCATCCCGAACGGGATCTCTTCGATTGCAAACCCAAAATGCGTTCGTGGAACTTTGGGCTGGTGCGTAGACCTAAGCTGCGAACGGTACAGATGCCTTGAAGGAGACTATGGAGATGCTTTTGTGCGGTGACGTAAACTGGCGAGCAGCCAGAACCCTGATTGTCAGACTGTCGATCGGTCTGTCCTCGCTTGCGCTGTTGACTGCTCTGGTCTTTCAGGCAGGTGCGCAGCAACTCACGGGAACCCTTAGTGGCACGGCTTTCGATCAAGCTGGGGCGGTAATTCCTGGGGCAGGGATTACCCTGAAAAACAACGCCAGTGGAGACACTCGTACCACCGTCTCGGATGGATCGGGCTACTTCACCATCACCGGACTTCAGCCCGCGACGTACTCCTTGACGGTCAGCGCCAAAGGCTTCCAGACATGGGAGAACCAGGACATCATCATGAACCTGGGTGACAACCGCAACGTGCCGAACATCAAGCTGAACGTTGGGAGCGTCACGAACACGGTCCAGGTTGTTGCTGGTGGCATCGCTACCATACCCATGGACACGGCGGAGGTGAGTACGACCCTCAGCGAGTCGATGATCAACAACATCGCCCTCGAAGGGCGCAACGCCGGAGAGCTAATGAAGCTCATGCCTGGCATGGCTCTCAACAATGGACTGACCCAAGGTTCGGCGTTCAATCCCCAGGTTGTAGGGAGCAACTCGGGACCTGCGGGCGACTATTCGTCCGATGGGTCACAGCCCAACGGCGCCCTTGCCTATATGCTTGATGGGGCCAACCTGGTCGATCCGGGGAATGAGGGCACGCAAATCGCGAACATCAATCCCGACATGACCTCGCAAATCAAAGTCTTGCAGTCGTCCTATGACGCTCAGTACGCCAAAGGACCAGCGATTTTTGAGGCGTACAGCAAGAGCGGCGGAGCGCAGTTCCATGGGGAGGCTTATCTTTACGCTCGGAACAGCGTGTTCAATTCATGGAACTCCTACGCCAAGAGTCAATACCTCGCCAATCCGACTCTCTCCCCGGGTATCCTCAACCCCTACTCTGCCTTCTACTATCCAGGAGCGCAGATCGGCGGACCGGTCCTGATCCCCCATACCAACTTCAATCACAATCGCAACCGGCTGTTCTTCTGGTTTGGCTATGAGTATATGCACCAGAATCCTCCGTCCACGCCAGTAGACTACAACGTACCTACACCCGCGCAACTGAGCGGCAACTTCAGCACCGCCGGGGTGCCCGCGCAAGTAATCAGCACCTATCCTGGCGCCTACACCAATCCTTGCGAGGCAACGGTGGTCCCGCTCGCCGGCTGTATCAACGGAAACTACCCTTCTAACGCTACCAGCACCAACATCCCGACCTCCGATTTCGACCAGAATATTCTGGGCGAACTCAAGCTGTATCCGACGCCGAACATCACCCCTTCAGCATCGAATGGCTGGAGCAATTACCTATACGTCGAAAATCTGCCGCAGAATCGCTGG
>JAJZGF010000199.1 GCA_021805025.1 Acidobacteriota bacterium | reverse complement strand
CGGTCAATCCTTCGACGTACTCGTACTGGGGTTACTGTGGCTCCCGGTTCTATCGGTACCGCTGCATCCAGTACGGTACCAGCCCGCCCACGGTCAACCTCCCGACCGAAAACTATCCGCAACTGGTGGTGGCCGTCGCCACCGCAGGCATCATCGCCGGCACCGCCTGCGGGTCAGGCGCCAGCAACACGGGCATCCTTACGCTGTCGGCCACTTCGGGCGGAGCGACGCTCGCGCAGAGCGCGCAGTACGCCAAGGGCGGCTCGAACTACAACCCAACCGATATGTACTTCCCGTTCTCGATCACCTTCGTCTTGCCGACGGGTCAGGGCGGACAGATTCAGTTATCCGGCGGAAATAACGGGCTCGGATGCGGGAGCTTTATGTATTCGCTATATGCACTATAAGCCCTGTGCGCGTCAGCCTCGCGAGGGCGCTATTCGTCCTGTTCTTCTTCGGTAGTTGATAATTCTGTACCGCGAACTCGCGCTTCGTAGCGGGCAACCATACGAATGATCTCGGGGTCACCGAGGCGCTCCTCAGCCTCTTTTAAGTGAGCAATTGCGCGGTCGAAGGTCGAATAGTCGCCGCTACGACGGTATATCTCAATCCCAACTTCACAATAAGCAGCGAGTAGCGACTTGTTATTCGGGAAGCGCTTTATGGACTCCTCTGCCAATGCGACTGCCTGTTCCAGAATCACCCGTCGATCTTCTTCCAAAAGACCAGGTGTATTTCTGGCGCGCGCAGTGAGGAGTGCGACTTTGTATCTTGCAACAGGCCCATCACGTCCAAAATCCTTATCAAAAATGCGAATTTCGGTTTCGGCCTTCTCAAATTCACCCATGTCAATCAGGTTTCGGATAAGTCGATGACGGGGCACGCGTTCTCCAGGAACAGCAGACATCATTTTTCGGAGTAACTTGTTCTGAACCTCTTTGTCTGGAATTCGTGTTAGTCCCGCCTCCACGTTGCAAAGCTCGCGAACCGTCCGTATCTCGATTTCATACGTCGGAGAGATGTTGTCAATGACTTGGGACAGAAGCTCGGCGAACTTGGCGGGATCTCCGTACTTGTAACGTGCTATGATTGACACGATTACGGTGTGGCGACCGCGCCACGCAAATATTCCCTCTCGTTCGTCAACGGTGTACTCGTGAACAATGTCCCTCAAGTGTGCGAGTATCGAAGCCACCTCCGCGGCTGGTATTCCGAGAAGGCGGATAATTAGCTGCCGATGCACTCTTACGCCTGCGCTCTCCATCGCGGCAACGCGACGGTAAATTTCTTGGTAAGGCTCGTCCAGCTCCGCGTATTCTCGAAGGATGATGTCGTCGAACTTTTCAGATGCAAATATGTTTTTCAGACAAACAAAAGTCTCCGATTCGCAGCGGTCAATCAGCCGACGCCGTCTCTCGAACCGGGAAAATCCGGCAAACGTCTGCTCAACGAGCGCTCGAATCTGCGCGTTTGAATCGACTAGATTCAGCAGTCTATCAATCTCACTTGGGGTCAGCCGACTCAAAACAAATTCGCGTCCAAGCTTATAGATATTTGGGCTTTTGACCCTAGGATTCCAGTGATTGCGGGTTGAAATTGCAATGATCTTGAGATTGGTTAATGTGTTTGACACCAGACCGTCAATAAGATCATTCACCTCCTGTAGATGAGAATGCGCGTCGTCCACGACGAGAATCGCTCGGCGTCCGTCCGCTTGGAGATGTTTAGCGAGTTGAATCCAGCCCCGGACGTTCAGAGCGTGGTCTGTGGAATGCTCCCAGCACAGATGGTCGCTGTGACGCAGGTGATGGATGGCCTGGCGTGCAGCAGTGGTTTTGCCGACGCCACTTGCGCCAAGGATTACTGCACATACGGAAGTTGGCAACTTAAGGAATTGTGTCACGTCTTCCGCGACATTTCGCTCAAACGTGAGTCCACAAGCAATGTCGCTGTATGACGCCGAGCGTCCATTAAACATCGCACTCACGTTGGAGGGCAGCGTTGTGGCGTGTTCAATGTCAACAGTGGACGGTCGTAGCGCGGGCACCAAATGCAAGGGGTCTTTAGGGTCCGGGGCCGCGGCTTCCCGTGGAAGTTTTCGGGTCAACGCAGAAAAGAATTCATCTATGCCACCGAAGCAAACTGTGAAGCCTCGCGCTTCAAACAGCCTGGCTCGATATTCATCCGGCTCGAAGAGCAATAGAGAAATCTTCCATGCCGATGCCGCCTTGGCAGCTAGTGCGGCGGTGCGGTTAGCAATGGCTTTGATGTCCGTGTCCTGAAGTGCGTGCCCTATGATAATCAAGTGTCCGCCGACGAGGTCTCCGCGAAGGCGGTCATAGATTCCGTCGCGGTAGTCTGTCGTGGCATCGTTATCTGCGTCAGTGATAATTAGGCGGGATACGTTCCCGTCCGAGATGTCTTTGTCTATGGTGCCGTGCAGCTTGAATAGCTTGGTGGCAAGTGGATTGTCGTGAGTAGTGAAATCAAAATTTGAAGAGTAGACGGAAATATCTCGCTTTTGGCGTTTGTAGCACTGTTCTATGAGGTCGTCGTAGTTTGTTGTGAAGAGGGACTTCCAGGGGTAGAGAGGGAGGTTTAAGAGTCCCCGAGTCGGGGATATGGTTCGAAAGCGCTCTCGAATGGCTTCTACCAGGTCCCGCCGCGACGTCTCTTGCTCGATCAGGCTTGCGAGTTCACTGAACGTAAATCCGTCAGTTGGGAGGGAAAACTTATCCGCGAGATGTCTTCGCAGTTGTTCTGCGGTCGGTGCGCCGGATGGCACCGAGGATCCGGCGCCAAAAAGAAGGACTGTGCGACTAGGTTCTATGCGCTCTAGGAAATGGGCGAGTTCGACTGTCATTATGCGTCCTCTGGCGAGGTCAGTCAGTCCCCCGGTCGGTAGCCTCGTTGCCCTGTCGACGACGATCTTTCACGTGGCGGCCATGAAGAGCGAAATAAAATTAGCTTCCATTGCGCGCTGGAAAAAGAACATCATGTGGGCTTCGGTGAAAATGTGGTTTCTCATTTGCGCGGCACTGCATGAGCACTAGCCCTTGGTGTTGGTTTGAGCGGCGAGCGAGAGAGCGAACTGCCCGATACGCTGACGCAGCCGTTCTGGGCGTTCAACCTCGCACTCCCATATGGTGAACACGCGATAGCCGCGCTTGCGCAATTCGAACCGTGCTTTGCGATCACGATCGACGTTGATCGAGAACTTCTCCATCCAGAACTCGGTGTTGCGGCGCGGCATGGTCGCCTTTGCGCAGCTCGCGTGCCGATGCCAGTAGCAGCCATGGACGAACAGCGCCCACCGGCGAGACCGGTTGGCGAGATCCGGGGAGCCGGGCAGGTCTCGGTTCCGCGTCCTGTAATGCAAACCGAGTGATCTGCAGGCTCGCCGCACCCGCAATTCCGGTTCCGTATCGCGTTGGCGCACTCGACTCATGCGGGCGGACGTTTGCGCATCAGTCCGTAGCGCTGCCGACCCGGCAAGCTTTTTCTCGACTTGTTTGAATGGTTGCGGGTGTGTGATCACACATTTCCGAATTTGGAGGCGTATAGCGAGGCGATTCGATGAATCATCGAGTCGTAGTGCCAGAAATCCCCAGGTTGCGGCGCCGGTTTCGTGCTCACGATCGACACCGGCGAGCCGTCGTTCTGCATTTCGACCACGACGATCCCGAGCGCATCGAACCCCTCTACACCGGACTGCGTGCGTCTCGGAATTTCCTTGATTTTTTCGATGGTGCGCTCCGTATCCGAAGGCTGACGATGCGTGTTGACCTTCGGTTTGCGCGTGGTCACGTCGAAGTGGTTGAGTCCAGGGCTGATAAAGGTCGCAGCTACATTCACCACGGCAAATCCGGCCGCGATCGCGAAGTCGTTCGAGCCATGAACGGCAAGATGACTCGAATTCAGCTCATCATATAGGCGTGGCAGCGCCTTGATGTGGGCCGTCATCGTCGCCTTCGCCTCCAATGCCACGTGAACGGAGCCGACTGGGACGCGCGGCAGATCAGGAAATCCGACCAGGGTTTGCTTCTGCTTGGTCGTGAGCGCGATCCCGTAGGCTTTGGCAAGGTCCGTGAACCTCTGAGGCTTGATGGTGCCGGACCCAGGGGTGCATAGGACGAGATCGAGGTTCTTCTTGCGGCCGGTGCGAAAGTCGTGCATCTCGTGGTTGATGCCGAAGCCGACTTTGCCTGCCGTGAGGTGTGCCCTCAGAAGTGGGCAATTTGCAATGAGGTCAAAGAGCAATCCCCAACAGCACACTTTAGAGTGTTGATCGCTGCGAGAGTGGTACTGCCAGTGATTGCCGTACTGGTCCTCGACATTCGGGCGCGAGAGGGAACGCGCGAGGATCTCCGGGCCGTTCATGCTGAACGAGTTCCGCCCGCCGGCCGTCTCACTGAAATTAGATGATCCGCTTGGTATTTCATCTTTTTTTCGTGCGCGCGCAATGCGTCCAGAAAACCCGGTGGAAAGCGCAGTCCGCTGCGCTCAGTACGGTCCAGAAAGCCGCGAGTGGCCTTCACGGACAGCGGCCGCGGCGCGTAGCTCAGGAATTCCGCCAGGGAATGGTAGCGGCGGCGTACGGGCCACTCTGATGCCTCTATGGCCATGCGCCCGGCACCAACGTTCCAAGCCGCGGTGGGCCAGTGGCAGTCCGGCAGGGGATTTGTGACAAAATCACGGACACGGCCGGGTTTGGCCATCCGGCGACCAATCCATGTCGCTGCCGGAACGCTAACGGCGTTCCCCACGAGCTTCCACCGTGCGCCGGCGCGCGTGACCTGCTCTGCGGCCTTGGTCCAACCGGCCGGGAATCCTTGCAGGCGCTCGGCGTCGCGAATGTCCGGCATCACGACCTCTCCGTTCGGGAAAAGGATGGCCGGGGAGGAGGGAATACCGACCGTCGAGCCGCCCTTCAAGGTGGGCACGGCATCGACGGCCCATCCGAGGCCGCGGACACCCTCTGTCCAGTAGAAGCCACACGCGACGGGGTGGCCATTGAGTTTCGGTTCATCGACTAGCCCGGCTTCATCGGCAAAGAGCACACTGCGTGGGTCGCCTTCGAGGCTTGCGAGCAGATACACCCGGCGGCGCCGCTGAGGCAAACCAAATGCGCGAGCGTCGATGACGCGGTACGCCCATCGATAGCCCAGTGACTCGAGGGTGGTCGCAATGACGTCCATGGCGCGTCCGCGCCCGAGCTGAAGCATGAAGGGGACGTTCTCAAGCAGCACCCAAGGCGTTCTGTGGTGCTTGATGAGCCGAAACACCTCTCCGACCAATCCTGAGCGGGCACCGGAAATTCCGGCTGTAAGCCCCGCTTGACTCAGGTCCTGACAGGGGAAGCCCGCCGCCACCAACGTCGTATCCGTCGGCAAGCTCGCGAGCTCACGCACGTCCGAGTGAATGGAGACCTCGGGAAATTTGGCCCGCAGCACGGCGCTTGCGCCCGGATCGTTCTCACAGAGCAGCACGGGCTGGTGTCCACCGCGATGCAATCCGCGCTCGAGGCCCCCGATGCCGGCGAATAGACCGGCGACGTTGTGGACGTTCCCGGTGGCGCGGGACGATCTCTCTGTGGATTGCGGCGCGGAAGCGGCCCTGTTCACGCGCATTCTCCTAGTCTTCACGGTCCGGCTTCCCGAATAGCGGCCATTGATCAGCGACGTATTTCTCGGCAGCGTCGCGCAGCACCCATGCCGTGGAGACCTTCTTCTGTTTCGCCAGGGCTTCCAGGGTCCGATACACTTCGAAGTTCAGCGTCACCGATGCTCTCACCGTGCGTGGTGCATTGCGCCGTGAGGCGCTCATCGCTGACTTTCGACTCCCCATCTGGTCTCCGGCTTCACTGCACCAGATTACAGCAAAGTGCCGCAGCAGACTAGGCGGCAGCGACCAGCCGCTCGGTCTGTGCGTTCCTGCGCGCCGCTGAAAATTCTTTACTATCAATGAGATGTGCCAATTACGCGCCGCGCCGGAATGATGGGAAGGGACAGATTTCGAGCGGTGAGTGAGACGCAGCCGCTGATTCCGGGGGCTGGCTGCCGGAGCGCCAGTTATCGCCCACGTGGCCGCACGCAGACCCCGCACACGAAGCGAATAGTCAAGGTCACAAAACTGCGCAAATTCGTAGAAACAGAGGG
>JAJZGF010000047.1 GCA_021805025.1 Acidobacteriota bacterium | reverse complement strand
CGCCGCCCGGCACTACGAACGCGCACAGCATCGATACAGCGACACCCGATGCCGTTCCAGCCGTCAACGCGCTGCTTCGCCGCCTCTACGATGCCGAGCCTGGGCACGTGCTCAGCGGCGAGGAAAACAACGCCGCCGATCCCACCGGGGCAACGCAGCAGGTTGTTCTCGCCACGCACAAGTCTCCCACCATCTATGGCGAGGAGCTGGGGACAGGGCCGGACGCAACGAACCTCGATCGTGCCGTTCTGGACGAAGCAATCCGTCAAAGCAAGGCCCAGTCCATCGTCAGCCTGCGCTGGATGCCGACCAATCCTGCGGAGCCGGACAACGCCGCGAACACTGCCTCCGCCACAAATCGCAGTCGCCTGCTCACCGACTTTGAGTGGAAAGAGCTGATGACGCCGGGGACGCATCTCAACCAGCTCTGGAGTGCGCAGGTGGACGCGGCCGCTGATGCGCTGAAGCAGCTTGACGACAAAGGGATCGCTGTTCTCTGGACACCGTATCCAGACTCCAACAGCCAGCAGAATTGGTGGGCCGGGCGCACCGGCATCCATGGCAGTGCGGCGCTCTATCGTATGCTTTTTGATCGCCTGGTCAGCCACGACCACATCCACAATCTTGTCTGGGTGTGGGAGGCCGTGCCGCCTCGCTTTGGCCCCGGCGCAACCGGGGCGCTAACCGACTACTTCCCTGGCCTGCTCTACGTCGATACGCTGGCGCTCCATGGGAATCAAACCCAGTCCCGTTTCCGCAGCGATGCCTTGCTGGCATCGTTCGCCGTGGGCAAGCCGATTGGCCTCTTCATGGATGGCCCGGCACCGGCGCCGGATTTCTTCGACAGGGAGACAGGCTGGTCGTGGTTTCTGCTGGCTCCGCAGGCCGCCGAAACAGCCCGAGACGCCAGCGACACGTCTGCCACGGCCTTGCGCACTCTCTATGCCGACCCGCGTATCGAGTCTCGTTAAGAAGCGCCGATCGCGCGGAGGCACAGGTTAATCTCTCGGCTCCTGCGTAAGATATTCGTAGCTGACAAAGGCAACCCGCGCACTGTCCGGCGACCATGAAGGCACGTTCATGGTGCCCTGACCGCCGAACAGCCGTGCCAGCACAGTCACCTTTTTGTCCGTCATCGACATCAGATGCAGCGTCACATTCTTGTCCGGCGGATGACCCGTCACGCCCTTCTCATAGGAGACAAACACCATCCACTTGCCATCCGGAGAGATGTGCGGGAACCAATCGTTGGTCTCGTCGAAAACAACTTGCTCCTGGCTGCTGCCATCCGTATGCATACGCCAGATCTGCATGTGTCCGGTGCGTTCCGAGTTGAAGTAAATCCAGGCACCATCGGGCGAGAACTCAGGTCCATCATCCAATCCCTCAGCAGTCGTCAGACGCTTTTCCACGCCGCCCGCAGCCGGAATAGTAAAGATGTCGAAGTTGCCGCCGCGCTGTCCTGTGAAGGCCAGCGTTGCGCCATCGGGTGACCATCCGTGCCAGTACGAGGGCGCATTCGGCGTGATCCTGCGCGGCTCGCCGCCCGCAATCGGCAGCGTGTACACCATCGACTTGCCCGCCGCGGACGAATCGCTCACGGCAATCATCGACCCATCCGGCGAGATGCCGTGATCGTTGTTGCACCTGGTCTCCGCACCCGTCGGAATCCGTTCAGGCGCACCGCCATTCACGCCCAGCTTGTACACGCCGCCGTCTTGATTGAACAGAAAATACGATCCGTCGCGCGACCAGTTCGGCGCTTCAAAATGCGCCGCGGCAACATAGCTCACGCGCCGGTCTGTGGATGCAACGGCTACGGTCTCAAGTGTGCTGTAGAGCACCTGCTTTGCACCGCTCAGAGGCGAAAGCCGCTCCAGCTTCACGTCAGAAAAGATCGCCGTCTCCTGCGCATCCTTGTCGTGCGCGCTCACGCCGATGCCGACGTAAAAGGGCTCCTGCAACGCAAGTTTGATGGATGCGCCCGCCGGCTCCAGCCTGCCATCCTTACCGGAGACAAAGGCATAGAAGAAGTCGCCGCGCTTTTCAATCCGCACACGCTGCGGCGCAGAGACGTTCGACTCCACCTCATGCGTGTTCGCGCCTGTCGCATCGCGGAACTGTAGCGAGGTCAGCCCGTCGCCATGCCGCGCTACGTCCACCGCAGCCGAGTCCCCATCCAGACTTTGGCGCATCATCAGCACAGCTTTGCGATGGTTGTTCCCCTTCTCACCTGCAAACGCAATATCGGCGGAAAGCGCGACGTCGCCGGAGACCTTCTTCCACACAAAATGAAAATCGTCCCTGCCGAACCACATGTTCTCGCCGCTGCCGGTGATGGTGTAGGCGCCGCTCGCACTGTCATATTGCGCCGAACCGGGATGAAGCACGGCCCCCACATCTCCATCGCCTGAAAAGATGCCCAATGGCTGCTGTTGCGCAACTGCAGACTGCCAGGCAAGTGCCGCGAGGCACCCAGCGACAACAGCGGTAGACAAACGTCCAGCGAGGCCGGCGTTCATTGCATCCTCCTCTAAGTCCCGGGCGAGCCCGCTTCCGCTTGCCAGAGTAGCAGGTCTTTGCTATCGTTCGATGGGAACGATATCAGCCCGGTCGCTGCGCCGTCAATTGGTGCTGCGGATGCGCCGCAAGGCACCCGCTTCCTGACTGACCTCACTCGCCACTCAGGGCATCTTCGCCACACGCTTCACGATGGGAGTTTTCGTATGAGCCCGAATCAATCACATCCAACGTGCCCAACTCTGCGCCGCTCCGGCCATCTCGCCGTCTTTGTTCTACTGGCCGCGCTGCTGCCCATGCAGCTCTTTGCCAAGGTTGTCGTCTTCTGGCAGGCTGACTTTCCCACGGTGGCCAGCCAGCCGGTCGAGCGAAGTGCGCTCACCGGGGCGCTGGATGGACTTGACCCTCAATTCGCCGACCTGCGCGGCCTGGAAGAGTCCGCTACTCTCTCCGGTGCGGATCTCCTGATCCTGCCCTACGGCTCGGCGGTGCCCACCGACGCCTGGCAGAGCATCGCGCAGTATCTCCGCGGCGGCGGCAACCTTCTCATCCTGGGTGGTCAACCGTTGCGCGTCCCCGTCACCCTGGTTAATGGCAAGTTTGTCGCGTCCCGGCCGCAGGACTCCTACTCCCGCGTGCTCGATTTTCGTCACACCTACTCCGTCCCTGTTCCAGGCGACGCGCAATTCCAGTGGAAGACCGGCTATGCCTTCGCCGCCACGCCGCATGTGCGCGCGCGCAGCTTTTTTGCACTGGAAGGCCATCTGGACGGCATGGGCTACATGATTGATTCGACCGGTTTGCGTGTCGCGGCTCCGGTCATCGTGGCCGATCATCTTTCACCGCCCATGCTGGGAGCGCGCGTGGTTGCCCTTGACTTCGATCCCGAGCCCGGTTACTGGCAGAGCAACGACGGCATCGCGCTCATCCATCAAGCCGCAGCGTATGCCATGCAGGGCGCGACCGCATTCTCCATAGAGACGCTCTTCTCAACGATCCGGCCCACTGAGCCGCCGCAGATGACCGTCCATCTTCACAGCTTCCACCAGGAACAGGCACAAGGCCCCACGACCGGTGAAGTTCTGTTCACACTCCGCTCTGAGAAGTCCACCATCGACTCCGCAACAATGCCCATCACTCTGCAGAACGGCATCGCGGATGTCGCCGCGCCTTTTCATAAAGCTTTGCCTCCTGGTTTCTACACTGTGGCGGCCACCTATCGCGTGGGTGGGCAACTCCGTGAGTTTTATCAGAACGGCTTTTGGGTTGAGCAGCCCGATGCCGTCGCCTCCGGTCCAGCGCTCGGCGTGCACGGCGACTTCCTCACGCGCGGTGGAGCACCCTTCTTTCCTGTCGGCACCAACTACTTCACCACGGAAGAAAACGGCTGGGACTTCTCCGGCCCCAGAAACGCTGCGGTCTGGGACAACGACTTCGACGAAATGTCGCGCCACGGGGTCAGCTTTGTACGTACCGGCGTATGGATGCCCAATGGCCGCTTCATCGAGCCGAATACCGGCGGCGTGAATGAGCGATTCCTGCGCAACCTTGAGGCTTTTCTGCTCTGCGCCCAGCGCCATCACGTTGCAGTCAACTTCACCTTCTTCGCCTTCTCGCCGCACTCGGGCAATCCTGCTTTCGGCGCTTCGGACGCCATACTGCCCAACCCCTACACCGATCCAGCTTCTGTCCGCGCCGAGCAGGCTTACATTCGCTCCGTTGTGCAGCGCTTCAAAGATGTTCCGTCGCTCTCCTACGACCTGATCAACGAGCCGAGCTTCTCTAATCCACGCCACATTTTCAAAGGCAACTACCCGAATGCCGACCCAACCGAAGTTGCCACATGGCGCAAGTGGCTGGCCGCGAAGTATCAGGGCCATCTTGACGCACTGGCACAGGCCTGGTCGGTGACTCCCGAGCAACTCGGCAGCTTCGACGCGGTACCTCTGCCCACTGTCAGCGATATGACCTATGACCGCTATCGCAACCCCGATGAAGTTCGCGCGCTCGACTACAACCTCTTCGCGCAGCAGATGTTCAGCGATTGGGTCGGGTCAATGGTGGGCATGGTGCGAGGTCTCGGCAGCAGGCAGCTCATCGACGTGGGCCAGGACGAAGGCGGCGTCACGGATCGCGTTCTGAACCAGTTCTATGGCGGAGCCGGCGTCTCCTTCACCACCAATCACACCTACTGGCAAGACGATGCTCTGCTCTGGGACTCCATCGCGGCCAAGCGCCCCGGCGTGCCCAACATCACCGGCGAAACCGGCTATCAGCCCGTGTGGGCGCCCGACGGCTCCTGGCGCTATGACGAGTTCACCGGCCTCAATCTCACGGAGCGCAAGTGGGCTCTGGGTTTTGCCGCCGGCTCCAGCGGAGCGATGCAGTGGGACTGGGCGCGCGAAGTCGACTTCGGCATGCGGCGTAGCGACGGCTCCGCCAAGGTGTGGGAAAACCGGATGCGCGACCTGGGCGCGTTCGCGCAAAATGCCGCGCCTTACGCGACCGGGCTCACCCTGCCTGAGGTTGCCATCGTCCTGCCGCAGTCTCTGCAGATGTCGGTCTACAACACGCTCGCGCTTGAAGCGCAACAGAATGCAGTACGCGCCCTCTACGGTTATGCCCGAGCCTCAGCCTATGCCGTTGGTGAGTACCAGATCGAACTTCTCGGCACGCCCAGACTCATCCTGCTTCCATCCCCCTCGGGGCTCAGCAGGACCGCATGGCTGGCCATTGAAGACCGCGTAAGGGCCGGAGCCGTGCTGCTTGTCACCGGGCCATTTGATGCCGATGCTCACCTCCACTCAACGGAGCGCGCCGACGCGGTGGGGCTCGCCTATACCACCGAGCCGCTCACCATTCGACACCAGCAGATGCACTTTCCCGGCGGGGATCTGGCCGTCAACTTTGGCGGCGCAAAAACGACCATTCTCAGCCGCGCCGTTCTTGCATCAGGAAAAGACTGGGCTGAAGCGCCTCTCGGCAAAGGCAAAATCCTCTTTTCCGCACTGCCGCTGGAACTCAATGACAACCTGCAGGCGCTGGGCGAAGTCTACCGCTATGCACTCCAGACCGCAGGAGTTTCGGCCCCGTACACAACCACGCTCAGCGATCCGGGCATTCTCATCACTCCTGCGCAGCTGCCCACAGCCACGCTCTATGTCATTACATCCGAATCGAGCCAGACCCCGGTGAATTTCACCGACGCGCGCAGCGGCCGCTCATTCAATGGCAAACTCGATAGCGGGCGAGCGGCCATCCTGCTGGTTGCAGCCGATGGTAAACTCCTCGCCTCGTACAACTGGCCCGCAGACTAGACCCGCGCGTGCTGCGTATCGCACTGCGCATCAGTCCCTTCGCACTGGGGCTGCCGCGGCTGTCTGCGTTCATCGCAACCCGCGATTCCATTCTTGCAGTCAAGCCGGCCCTGCCTGGAGCAGGCCTTTAACTGGGCCATTGCCGTCCCAGAATACGCCCGTTTTTCCGCACCGGTTCGGTATACACTCGTTGTGATGGAAACCACGGGTTGCGGCACTGCAATTGTCACGCCTTTCCGGGCGGACGATCGGAATCATTCAATCGACGAGAGCGCGCTGCGTGCGCTCGTGAACTGGCAGATCGACTCCGGTATCGACTTCCTGGTGGCCTGCGGTTCCACCGGCGAGGCCGCCACGCTCGACGAAAACGAATGGCTGCATGCCATTCACATCGTGGTGGACGCAGCCGCTGGGCGGGTACCGGTCTGGGCCGGCTGCACGCATAACTGCACACGCACGCTCCTGCGCCAGGCTGCGCTGCTGTCCCAGGTGCGCGGAATGGCAGCAATTCTCTCCGCCAATCCCTACTACAACAAGCCCACGCAGGAGGGCCAGTTCCAGCACTTTCTCGCGCTTGCTCAAGCAGTGGCGCCTATCCCCGTGGCTCTTTACAATGTGCCCGGCCGCACCGCAGCCAACCTGGAACCGGCTACGGTCCTGCGCCTTGCTGAAGCCGCGCCGAACATCCAGGCCATCAAGGAGGCCAGTGGCAAGCTCACGCAGATCTCCGAGCTGGTGCATTCTCTGCCGCATGATTTCAAGATCTTTTCCGGCGATGACAATCTCGCTCTCGCCGCCATCGGAATCGGCGCGCACGGCCTCATCAGCGTTGCAGCCAATGAGGCCCCTGCCCAGGTGAGCCGCATGATTCGCTCCGCGTTGCGCAACGACTGGCATACCGCGCGCGACCTGGAGCGCCAGTATGGACGTCTGTTCGAGGCCAACTTCTGGGAATCGAACCCGGCGCCTGTAAAGACCGTGTTGAACCTGATGGGCCGCACATCCGACGTGGTGCGCCTGCCGCTGGTTTCGCCCACGCCGGCCACGTGCGCACGGCTCGAGCGGCTGGCCGGAGAACTCGGCCTGCTGAAGCACGCCCCTATTCCCGAGGGCTACATCGGTCTGTTCTAGAAAGGCAACTCATGCAGGCGATCCGGCGCGCTCGAGATATAGCCCTAGCCATGGCCGCGAGTTTCTTTTTGATGACTCCGGGACATGCTGCCTGGGCACAGGCGCAGCCGGGGAGCAACAGTGAGCCGGATCGCGCCGCCCTTGTGCAAGTCAAGCCGGACATCGTGGGCCTGAGGAACGGCAGGTTCATTGAGCCGGATCCAATGGACTTTGCCAATCACACCGGCTTCACATCGATCTTCGATGGCAAGACTCTCAACGGATGGGATGGTCGCCCCGGTGTGTGGAGCGTGGACAACGGCGCGATTGTCGGCGTCTCCACTCCGGAACACAGTGCCGGCAATACATTTCTTGTCTACCACGGCATTGAGGCAAAAGACTTCGACCTCAAGCTGGAAATCAAAGTGGAGCGGGGCGGCGGCAGCGGCATTCAATACCGCAGCAGCACGGGCATTCCTCCGGGCAGAGTTGCCGGCAAAGGCGAGCCGCCGCTTGATCCTCGCTGGGTGATGATTGGCCCCCAGGCCGATTTCTGGTACCCGGTCAACAACATGGCCAAGGAGTACAGCGGTCAGCTCTACTCGCAGAACACATCGCGCGGCATCGTCGTGTGGCGTGGCCAGGTGGTGCAGAGCTTTGCCGGAAAAATTCCGCAACTGGCGGGTGTCATCGGTGACCGCAACCGGCTCGGCGCCTTTATCAAAGACGGAGCCTGGAATGAGTACACGATCATCGCACGCGGCGGCGTCATTCTGCACATCCTCAATGGCCAGCTCATGGCCGTGCTCATTGACGACGATCCCGCCTCGTCGAACAATGTCTCCGGCCTGATTGGTCTGCAGATTGAAGGCGCGCCATGCAAGGTCTCATTCCGCAATCTGTGGCTCAGGAAGATCGACTGACGCCTGATTGCAGCGCAGGCAGCCCCAGACACACTCGCACTTTGCACCGGTCTTCCTCCGCACTGAAGACCCTGCACGCAGGACATTCATGAAAAAATCGCCGCGCCGCGCAACTTTGTTTGCGCGCTTCGGGTTGATGTTTGAAAACGGCATACCATGACCCTGCGTCCGATTCTCACCGCCGTTTCTTAAAAACTATCAGCGACGTTACCTGGAGGCCTCTTGGAACGCGCCAAAGGAGTTGTGTCTAACATGAGACTGAGAGCACCAGACAAAATCACCCTATCTTCGCTCACCCTGATGTCCGCCGCCATGCTGCTCGTCGCCGGCTGCAGCAACGGATCATCGATGGGCTCGACAACAACCGCCAACACCCCCACAGGTCCGGCTTTTGTGGTAGGCACCGATGCGCCGATGGCGAGCGTTACATCTTTCACGGTGCAATTGCAGAGCGTGAATGCCATCGACGCAAATGGAAACAGCGTTCCGCTCATCAGCGGCACGCCCACAGTTGACTTCGCGCGCTACAACGGCCTGCAGACGCTGCTCGACCTGAACAATGTTCCCGTGGGCACCTACACCAGCGTGACGGTGACTCTGGGCTCCTCGGCCACCCTGGGCTACCTGAACATGCCGACGACGGGCGCTCCAACCATCCAGACCATGCCCGCCACGCTAACCTCGCAGACGGCAACCGTGACGTTGGCACATCCCATCGTGGTGGCCAACGGCGGCGTGCCGGTGGGCTTGCACATGGACTTCAACCTGGCCAAGTCGATCCAGGTGGATGCCAATAACCAGATCACCGGAACCGTGACTCCGACGTTCACCATGGACGGCATCGGCGTGGATGACTCCGGGGCCTACGTGGATGAGTACACCTCGGCCGTCGTCAGCGTAGACGCCAGTGGGCAGTCGTTTGTTGTGCAGGGTACGCATGGCGATCAGATTACCGTCAGCGTGAGCGGGCAGACCGAGTGGGATGGAGATGCAAGCCTCAGCAGCCTGACCACCAGCAGCATCGTGCAGATTTCCGGCAAGCTCGACAAAGTGGCCGGCACGCTGGACGCGGACGAGGTGGAAATCCTTTCGCAGCAGGGCTTCTACGCCAGCGGCCAGGTCACGTATGTGACTCCGGCCTCCGGAACCGCGACCAGCTTTGACATGTACGTGCGCGGCCTGCTGCCAACGACAACAGGGATTACGCTTGGCCAGTCTGCAACAGTGGATCTGACCGGCGCAGAGAAGTTTTCCATTTACTGGATGCACGATGCGCTGGCGCAGTTCCTGTTCAACTCAAGTGGGCTTATGCCAGGTCAAGATGTTGCAGTAGGCGGCCCGGCAAGCGGCGCCGCTAACGCGCAGAGCGTGAGTGTGCATCGTGTCGTTCTTCGCAACTGGGGCTTCAACGGCACGGTTGTTCCAGGCAGTGAGGACTCCGGCAACAACACCTTCCAGATGAAGGTGGACGGCTTTGCCGGCGTGCTCATTCCTTCCAACGTAACGGTCTACATCGGCGGTAATGCAGAGTTCCGCGATGGCTGGACGGGATTCGGCAACATCTCCGACAACGCGAAGGTGCGTGTAGTGGGTGTCCTGTTGAAGGATCCCATGACGGGCAATCCAGTTCTTGTCGGCCACTATGTAGACTCAGAAAATTAAGCGTCGCAACTGGCTATTTCGCAAGCGCCGGGGCCGGACTTTTGGCCTCGGCGTCTTTTTCCCGCGGGGTTACCGGACAGCGATCTCTAGGCGCCGTGATACTTCTTGCCAATGAGGTTGGCGGCAATAAGGCCGGACTGATAAATCGTCGGCAGTCCGCTTCCAGGGTGCGTTCCTCCGCCAACAAGATAGCAGTTATCCAACTCTTCAAATTGGTTGTGCGGCCGGAAGTAAAGCATCTGATTCATCGTGTGAGCAAGATTGAATGTAGCGCCATAGAAGATACCGGCATCCTCCCAGTCGGCGGGAGTCACCACGCGCTCGGCCACGATGTGGGGTCGTAAATCGCCCATTGCGGTACGCCGCGCGATGATGTCGAGAACCATCTCGCGAAAGCGCGCTTTCTCATGCTCCCAGTCAATCCCACTCTCATTGTTGGGTACAGGCACAAGGATGTAGATCGCGGACTTACCTGCCGGCGCAACTCGATCATCCGTAACACTGGAGTTGCGGATATAGAAAGAAATATCCTCCGATAACCTGAGCGTGCGAAAGATCTCATCCGTGTTCTTATGATAGTCGTTCGCGAAGACAATGCTGTGGTGCGCCATTTCCGGATAGGCACGATCCAGGCCCAGGTACAGCATGAACGTGGAGCAGGAGTATTTCTTCTTCTTCAATTTTGTCGATGCATACTTCTTCAGAAGCCCATCCGGAACCAGTGTCTGCATGGCATGTGCGAAGTCGGCATTGATCACCGTTTCGTCGGCCTCGATCTGCTTACCATCGGCCAGAATGACTCCCTTGACCTTACGCCGACTTACATCGAGCCGCTTGACCTCTGCATTGAGATGAATGCGTGCTCCATGCCCCTCAGCAACCCGTGCCATAGCTTTTGAGATCTCCGAGAGTCCACCCTGCACGTGGAAAATGCCGAATTCATGCTCGATATACGGGAGGATGACAAAGAATCCGGGACACTCCCAGGGCGACATGCCGAGATACTTCGATTGAAAGGTAAAGCTAAGCCTTAGCTTCTCCGAGCGAAAATAATTGCCGAGGTACTGGAAGATCGATCGGCCGAAAGGAATATACGGCAGAGCGCGGAGAAAGGTGGGCTTGAAAAAATCTGCAATCGAAGAGTAGTCCTTCTCAAGGCAGTTATAGATATGCCGAAAGCGATCACCCTCCCGCTCAAAGAACTTGTCCAGACCTGCCTCTTCGCCCGGGAAGTAACGGGCGATCTCCTGCTTCATTTGCTCGCGGCCCTCCGTCACATCGAGAGAGAACTCAGGAAAGATAAGCCGGTACATTGGGTCCAGACGCCTGAAGTCGAGATAGTCTTCGCTCTTAACACCGGCCTGTTCAAATGCCTTGTCGAGCACGAACTTCATCATCAGAAAAGTCGGTCCCAGGTCGAAGCGGAAATTCCCAACCTGCAGCTCGGCATTTCTGCCGCCCACGACGGGGGCTTTCTCAAAGACCTCTACCTGAAATCCTCTCTTGGCGAGAACCATAGCGGCCGTCAGGCCTCCCGGCCCGGCACCCACGATCACAATCTTCTTCCCGGCTTTCTTATCCATGTAAACCGTAGTTACCTTCCCTATCTTTTCAAGCCATTGCCGCGTTCAAGTCGCCGATGAACTGCCGCATGTCCTGCAGCAAGACCGCATTCGGGTTGGCGCGAATGACCATTCCATCCAGGTACATGAGACTCTTGATGATGTCGAACATGCCTTCATCAAAGCGCATTCCACTTAGAACGCCGAGGCGGATTGTTTGCATCATCTTTTTGGTAAGACTCACCTGGCTGACTGTCTTGCCCCTAAAATCCGCATACAACGCAAGGAATTTCTTCTCGAACAGCACGTAGGCAGCTCCGCTGATTGGGCCATCGGCCATCAGGTTCAGACAGTTCGCCGAGCGAATGTAGTCGTCCTGACTGAGCGCATCAAAAAAGCGAAACAGATTATGCCGCATCTGCTCCCGCACCCTGCCGATGTACCCCGTATCGAGAAAGTAGAATTTGCCTTCTTTCAACACCAGATTGCCCGGATGAATATCTCCGTGGAAGATACCGATCGAGAACATGAAGAATCCGTGCAGGTGAAAGAGATGCAGCAGATCCGGATAGCTGAGTGCGCCCCTGTCCAGCAATTCGTCCAGTGTCGGTCCGTCGGCAAATTCCGTGACCAGGATATTCTCGTTCGACAACTCCTCATAAACCCGCCTGAATCGGAGCCGCGAAAGATCGAACCGATCGCGATTCGTCTGATAGATGGCATCCAGCTCTTTCCATCCGCTCACCTCATTGCGCAGGTCAAGCTCTCGCAGCGTCATCTTCTCGATCTGATGCAGAAGGCTCACGGGGTTCGCAACACCGCGCAGTTTCGGATAGAAGAGAATCGCCCATCTGAAGAGCCTTCGCATCCGCGCTACATCCCTGCTGAAGTCTTCGGCGTAGCGCTTCTTCACCAGCTTGACTACGACGGTCTCACCGGTCTTCAGTGTCGCACGGTGCACCTGGCCAATCGAGGCCGAGGCAAACGGCACTGGATCAAATTCTGAAAAGCGCTCCAGAAAGCGCGGCGTCGCATACCGTTCGATCAACTTCAGCGCGTCCTCCGCCGGTAATGCCTCCGTGTTGCTGTAAAGGCGCGCCAGGACGCGGCAACGGTCTTCCCCAAGAAAATCGGGGCGAAGCGCGAAGACCTGGCCGATTTTGACGGCCAGCAGGCCCTGGCGCTGAATGAGGTGAATGTCTGGCTCGCGGTCCCCGAAGATGGTTCCGAGAAGACGGAGGAAGCTGAGTATATTCATTCTGTGAGAGCTCGGATCTATCTATCTAGATTCCCGACCCGCCCGCGCGAACCAACAGACCGCGTCCCCTTGCGATGGGGGCAACGGAATGCATGGATTATTCCAGTCCTGCCAAAAGCAAGGCTAGGCTTCGAGACCGTTCCCATCGCCCTGCAGAGCAAACACGAAGCACCTGCCGCAACATAAGCAGCGAGCCCGATCCGGCGCTAGGAGGCGAGCGCGGCCTTCACGGCTTCGCTCACAAGCCGGCCCTCTGCGCGCAGCCCGGCGGCCTGCAGCCTGGCCTGGACCGCCTTGATCACCGGGCCCATCTCTTTCGGCGTTGGCGGGTGGCCTGAAGCCGCCGCGTGTTCCGCAACGGCTTCGGAGACCAGCACCCGCAACCCGGCTTCATCCAGGGCTTTGGGCAGGAACTCCTCGATGACCGTGATCTCCGCGGCCTCTTTGGCTGCCAGTTCGGGGCGGTTGCCATTGGTGAACTGCTCGATGGAGTCGCGACGCTGTTTGATCATCGTAGCCAGCGCCTGCTGCTCTTCGGCTGCAGTGAGTATGGCGCGCTTCTCGATAGCCTTGTTCTTGAGAGAGTTCTTGATGAGGCGCAGCGTGCCGGTGCGTTCCGCGTCATGGGCCTTCATGGCGGTAATTATCTGCTGACTGACAAGAGTTTCAAGCGCGCCTGCTTCGGTCATCATGTTCTTCCCCAATACACCGATTCTACTTGAGTTCTGCGAGTCTGATGCTGTTTCCGGAGTCGACCGATGCACGTGGAGGGTGCCGGGTTGGCCCGCCGGGCCACACTTCGCTTCCACGCCGCACAAGCCACCTTTCCGGCATTCGGGCACAGACCAGAACTTTTCCAGAGCCATCGGTTCTAGAAAGTCAGAGGTGCAAATCGATGAAGCTCAAATCGATGACGATTTTGCTACTCGGCCTTGGAGTTCTCGGCGCAGCAACCCTCTACGCCCAGACCGCTCATCCCGGAACCCTGAACTACGTGGAGGGCTCTGTTTCCCTGGAGGGACAGCCCATGAACGACAAGAGCGTTGGCAGCGTGGCGTTGAATCCCGGCGAGACGCTTACGACCACGGAAGGCAAGGCAGAGATCCTCCTCACCCCCGGCGTCTTTCTGCGGATTGGCGATGACAGCGCGGTGCGGATGATTTCGCCCAGCCTTACTCTGACCCAGATGGAACTGCTGCATGGACGCGCCGGTGTGGAAGTGGATGAGATTCACCCCGAAAATGATCTGGAAATCATCGACAGCGGCGTGGTCACCCAGCTTGTCAGGCCCGGCTACTACGAGTTCGACGCGAACCACCCCACCGTGATGGTGTTTGACGGCAAGGCAGCCGTTCAAGTACGCGAGGGCAAGTACAAGGTGGTGAAGAGCCACCATGAGATGCAGCTTGCCCCGGCGGCGGGTGTGCAGGCGCTGGCCAAGGAAAAGCCGGTCGAATTCGACCCGCGCAAGGCCAAGGATGACCTTTACAACTGGAACAGCTTGCGCTCCGAGTATCTGGCTGAAGATAACAACGAAATCGCCGGCCAATATGCAGGGGCAGGCTACGATCCCGGCTGGTACTGGGATCCCTACGCCATGGACTACGCGTTCATCGGCGGCGGTCCGTTCTTCAGTCCCTTCGGCTTTGGCTACTACCCCTTTGGCTGGGGCGGCATGTACGGCGGCGGATTCTTCGGCGGCGGATTCTATGGTGGCGGCTACTATGGCGGCAACGGCTACAACCGCTACGGCAACTACGGCGGCGGAGTCGGTGGCCGGCCCCGCGGAGGTCCCGTCCGCGGCAGCGGCTACCAGCATTCGGCCGGATACCATGGCGGCGGCTTCCACAGCGGAGGCTTCAGCGGCGGAGGCTTCCACGGCGGTGGCGGTGGATTTGGCGGTGGAGGCGGCGGAGGCTTCCACGGTGGCGGTGGCGGTGGCGGCGGAGGTGGACACCGTTAAGGCTGAGATGTCTTGAGACAGCAGGGCTGGGACTCGTATCCCAGCCCTCTCTTTCTGTCCAGACACCTGCCCTTCCCACCCGGCCCGGCGCTGTCGCCTCTTCGCGCACCCCTAAATCGTTCCATATCAATACAGAGCATCGAGAAACAGCGAGAATCCGGCCACGCATCTCCGGCAACGCCGCGGAGTATTTCGCATAAAAGCAAACGTAATCTCCGCGGATGAATTCACAAAAACCACAAAAGTGTGTATTCTGTGATTTCATGATTGCGGCGGCGGCTCTGGTTTCCAGCCACAATCAGAATCGAGGAGACACATGATCCGCAAGACGCGCCTGTTCACGCCCGGTCCCACCCCGCTGCTCCCTGCTGCCCAGTTCGCCATGGCTGCCGCTGACATGCATCACCGCACGCCGGAGTTTCGCGCCCTCTACCAAAAGGTGTTGGCCCAGTTGAGGGTCTTTGTCGGCACCGGAAGCGACGTGCTGCTGCTTTCCTCCTCCGGCACAGGCGCCATGGAGGCTGCCGTTTCGAACCTGACCTCGCCCGGCGAACGGGTTCTGGTGCTCACAGCCGGCAAGTTCGGTGAGCGGTGGGTGGCGCTGGCCAAGGCCTTTGGCTGCGAAGTAGACCTGGTCGAAGCTCCCTACGGCGAGACCTTTGATCTGGCCGCCGTTCGCAAGGCGCTCAAGCCGGAGCACCGCGCCATCTTCGTCCAGGCCACGGAAACCTCCACCGCAGTTCGGCATGACGTGGAAGCACTGGCCAAACTGCGCAACGAGGTCGCGCCCGGCACTCTCCTGGTTGTCGACGGCATTACCGGCCTGGGTACCACGCACTTTGATGTGGACGGCTGGGGCATCGACATCCTTATCGGCGGTTCGCAGAAGGCGGTCATGATCCCGCCGGGGCTTGCTTACCTGAGCGTGAGCGATAAGGCGTGGGTGGCAATGGAGAAGTCGAAGAATCCACGCTACTACTTTGACCTGCGCAAGGAGCGCAAGAACGCGGTGAAGGGCGAGAGCGCCTATACGCCGGCGGTTGCGCTGATTGCCGCTCTTGGCGCGGCGCTCGACTACATTGCCGGGCAGGCCGGCGGCGATCTCGAAAAGGGACGCATTGCGCTGGTCGACAACGCACAGGTGAATGCAGCGGCGACCCGCGCCGGACTAGTGGCGCTGGGCTTCACGCTCTTTGCACCCACCGCTCCGGCGGCTGCGGCCACAGCAGTTGCCGTGCCCGAGGGAATGGATTCGAGCGAAGTGGTCAAGGCACTCAAGACGCGTTTCGCCTCGGTCATCGCCAACGGCCAGGGCGAGATGAAAGGCAAGATCTTCCGCGTCGCGCACCTCGGCTTCTTTGACTTCCTTGACACAATCGCGCTGCTGGGCGCGATGGAGCACATCGCCAAGGACACGCTCAAGCTGCCGGTCAAGTACGGTCAAGCCGTCGCGGCGGCGCAGCAGGTGTATTCGGACGCGGTGAAGAGTTAGGAGCTTTCTTCCATGGCCGAACTGAGTTTTGGAGAGAAGCTGCTGGTCGCCCGCAAGCAGCTCGATCTCTATCAATATCAAATGGCCGAGCGGCTGGGCGTGCACCCCAACTCGCTCACCAAATATGAGCGCGGCGAGGGCAAGCCCCACGCCGCCGTGGTGCGGATGTTCGACCTCTTGTGCGAGCAGGAGGGCATCCGCTTTGACGAGTACAAACCCATGCAAGAGGGCAAGGGAGAGACAATGAAGATCGTTCTGGCAGAAAAGGTGTCTCCGGCAACGCTGGCCGTGTTTGCGGCCGAGCCGGGGTGGGAAGTGCTGACGCACAACAAGCTGCCTGACGGCCTGGCCGCCGCGCTGGCCGATGCGGACGCGCTGGTGGTGCGGTCGGCCGTGCAGGTAGACGACGCACTGATGGAGCATGCGCCCAAGCTGCGCGTGATTGGCCGGGCGGGCGTGGGCGTGGATAACATTGATGCCGAAGCAGCCACGCGCCGCGGTGTTGTGGTGATGAATACCCCCGGTGCCAACGCCGTGGCCGTCGCCGAATTGGCCATCTGCCTGATGATCGACCTAGCCCGTAAGGTGCCCGCTGCAAACAACTCCATGCACGCAGGCAAGTGGGAGAAGAAGTCGCTGCAGGGCTCCGAGTTGCGCGGCAAGACGCTTGGCATCCTTGGATTGGGCCGCATCGGCCTGGAAGTGGCGAAGCGGGCCAGAGGCTTTGGCCTCGAGATCATCGGCAGCGACCCGTTTGTTTCCGCCGCCGTGGCGCGCGAGAACGGCATCCGGCTGGTCACGCTCGATGAACTGATCGCGGGCTCGGATTATTTGACGCTGCACGTGGGCCTCACGCCGCAGACCACGGGCATCATCAACGCCAAGACGCTGGCGGCGATGAAGAAGGGCGTGCGCATCATCAACTGCGCCCGCGGCGAGCTGGTGGAGGAAGCCGCGCTGGCTGCGGCGCTGAAGAGCGGCCAGGTAGCCGGCGCTGCGCTCGATGTACTGACCGTGGAGCCACCCAAAGACTCACCGTTCTTCGGCCTGGACAACGTGATCCTGACGCCGCACATCGCCGGCTCGACCGCCGAGGCGCAGGAAGCCGTCGGCGTGCAGATCGCCATGCAGGTGCGCGAGTATCTGAAGCTCGGAGTGGTGCAGAACGCGGTCAACCTGCCGTCGCTGAACCACGAGGAATACGTGCAACTGGCGCCTTACATCGATCTGGCCGGACGGCTGGGTTCGTTCCTCGCGCAGACGGGCAAGGGCGGCATCGAGGCCATTCACCTGGTCTATGGCGGTACTCTGACAGAAGCCAAGACCGACCTGGTGCGCAACGCTGCCATCGCGGGTCTGCTGCAGGGCTCAGAGAATGTGAACAGCATCAACGCAGCGGCCGTGGCGCAGGAGCGCGGCATACGGATCCATGAGGAGAAGCAGGAGACCGGACGTGGCGGCGCTGGGACAGTGCTGACTATCGAGTTGCACGCAGCCGCCGGAAAGAATCACGCCAGCGCCACGGTGATTCATGGTGAGCAGCCGCGGCTGCTTGAATTCGACGGCATCGACATCGAAGCGCCGCTCGAAGGCAACCTGCTGGTCTGCCGCAACCTCGACGTTCCGGGCGTCATCGGCAAAATCGGCACCATTCTCGGCGAACACGGCGTCAACATCGCCAACTTCGCTCTGGGACGCGAGCGCACAGGCGTCAAGCCGGTGAAGGCGCTGGCCGTTGTACAGGTGGACGCGCCCGTACCCACTGAAGTGCTGGACGCTCTGCAATCCAAAATCGAAGCGTTGCTCGAAGCCAAGCCGGTAAAGCTGCCGGAAGCAGCGAAATAGAAGAACCTGCCTGCAACCCCGCCTTGCGGCGCATCACCACCGCAAGGCGAGGACGCAACTCACCGCCCCAGACGGGGAGCTTGACTGCGCGACTCTCCTGCTCGTGCACATTTCAGAGGAAGCTGGGCGGCTACGGCTGTCCGTTTGCCCCCACGGGAATGTGCGATGTCATTCCCTTCAAGAGGAATTCACGAATCAGGTTGGAAACAGCATCCGCGCCCGTATCCACAAGTCCATTGATAACGGTCAACGATACTCCGCGATCGGTAGACGGGTAATAGAGATTCGAGATGGCCCCCGCGGAGAAGTTGCCCAGCACATTTGCGTAATTCGGCTTCCAGCGGCCGTCGTCGCCCCTGGCGATCACGGCCGCGGACATGGCATACAGAGTGCGCGCGGTGATGCTGCCCTTCCCCTTATAAAAATAGCGCGGGTCCTCGTGGAAGATCGCCGGATAAACGGCTCTGCCCAGCAGGGTGCCTGAGGCGTGGTTGGCCAACTCTGCGCCAAAACGCTTTCCATATCCCTGCAGCCCACCGCCATACGCGGGAAAAATATTCTCGTACTGTTCGGCGCCCGCAATACCTGCCACAGTCAAAAGCGAAATAGGATCGAGGAGCGAGCGGATGCTGAGTTGGAACTTCTGCTTCGCCAGCATCGGTGGAGCGTTCCACTCATACGTGCTGTAGAAGTTTGGAAAAATTCCATCGATGCGCTGCTGGACAGCGATCTGGACCTGCTCTTCAGAGAGCTTCACAGGGTCGCCGCTTACGGTAACCGTGGTTGCGCCGCCGGCGACGGCCAACCGGATCGGCGGCACGATTCGATTCTCCCCCGCTGTCAAGGGAATCTGCGTTGAAGTGAAGGTGCTCATTCCAGTCACGGTCACCGTGATCGTGTAGACGTCCGCAGATAACGCCTGGAACGCAAACTGCCCATCGCTGCCGGTCTGGGTGAGCCGCCTCTGCGAGGGCGATGCCCCGGCAAGCTCAACCGACGCGCCCTGCACTACCCCTCCGTTTGAGTCCAGCACGGTGCCTGAAATGTTTCCCGTACCGGCTGGACGGGCCGGATTTCCTCCGGGTGCGCTGTCTTCCGATGCTATTCCGGGAGCATTCGGAAGCTTTCCCGCCTGACTTTCCTGTGCAATGCCCGGGCAAGCCACAAGCGTAGCGAACATAAAAAAGACGGCAACAGCCGTCACTGCCGCCTTGGTAGGCTGTGCAAAATCAATCAATCAGCGGTCCTTTTCCTGCAACCGGATTCCGGTGCCAGTCATTAGATGCGAGGCGGGCGGAAGTGTCACGATGGAGGGGAGATGAAATCTTTGTCATCTCCCGCGGCAACGAGATGATGAAGTAGCACGCGAAGATCGCAATTCCATGATTGCATTGCGAATGGATGAAGGTTCGCCACGAAAGCTCGGTGCTCTTTCTGTGAAAATCACTGCTGTGCGCCGTTCGCAGTGCTCTGGAATTTGCATTCCACAAGGATTCAAAAAGCGGGCACTACCCACATGGACGACGGTTGCAAATAGTTTTGATGCCCGCGAAGAAAGCCACCACGCAAGGCGATGGCTTCCCACTCTGTTTGTTCCGTGTCCTATGCGCGGCTCAGGTAAGCGCCTTCGCTGGTGTCCACGCGGATCTTCTCTCCTTCATTGATGAAGGACGGCACCTGCACCACCAGGCCGGTTTCGGTCTTGGCGGGTTTGGAGACGCTGGAGGCGGTAGCCGACTTCAAACCCGGCTCGGTCTCCACCACCGTCAACTCAACCGCTGAGGGCAGGTCAATTCCCACCGCTTGCCCATCGTGATAGCTCACCTTGATCTGGAGATTGGCCGTCAGGTACTCGACCGCATCGCCCAGCGTGGAGCCCTTGAGCACGGTCTGCTCGTAGTCCTCGGGGTTCATGAAGTAGTAGTCGTCGCCGTCGGAGTAAAGGAACTCCATCGGCACTTCATCCACCACCACGCGCTCAATTGCATCGCCGGAGCGGAAGCGATGCTCGAACATCGCGCCGGACTTGAGGTTGCGTAGCTTGGCCTGGATGAAAGCACGCAGGTTGCCGGGTGTACGGTGCTCCACCTTGAAGACCAGGTGAAGCTGGTCGTTGTGTTTGATGATCATGCCCGGACGCATTTGGGTGGCGGGAATCGCCATACGGGTAAAACTCCTTGCTTTGTGTGCGTGGAATACGCAGATATCTTTGGCCTTGGCCCTGCTTCCATTGTAACTGACGGGGAATTGGCAGCCATTGCTCAACGGCCCTGGTGCATGGAACGCTTCGATCGGGTGGCGTCGTGAAGGCTTAAACCCCGCCACGTATTGCCCATCACAGCACGCCGATTCCGCCAGGGCTAAAGTTTTGGCCTTCCTGGGATGCACTGGCCTCATAGTTGGCCGGGGCCGCTTGGAAAGGCGCGGGTTTGCAAGGTTCGGCGCTAACTCCGGCTCGGATTGATCTGGCGTATGTCGCACTGGGGACAGTGTTTGTCTTTTTCGGGCTGGCTTCCTGTGTGATCGCTGGCATTCGCAAGCGCGGCGAGGTGCGAGTCCTCGTCTGGCTGGGGATATGGAGCGGAATGTATGGCGCCAGCCTGCTGCTCCGAACGCCCACCGTCCAACAGGTCTTTCCACTTTGGGTGCAGGCCTGCGCCCCCTTCACATTCAATGCAATCCGGTATCTCCTCATTGTCGCCGCAATGCTGGTCTGGTCGGAGTTGACCCTGGGAACGATGCGGCGTCTGACCCATTTCATGGCCGCGTTGGGAGCCGTGCTCGCTCTTGCCGGTATCGGCTGGTTTCTGTTTCACGGTCTGGACGACACACTTCTTCCCTACAACAATTTCCTCGCCGTCTGCGCTGTGATCTCTCTGGCTGCGATTGTTGTTGTGCCGAGGCTCTCCACACGGTTTCTAGCCTTCCCCAACCGCATTCTCACCCTCGGCACACTGATATTTACGGCAGATGCCCTGTTCAGGAACGTCTGGGGCTGGCTGCGCTTACCGCATATCGATTTGCCCTTGCTCGACGAGGTTGCATTTGCGTGCTTCCTGTTCTCCTTCGCCTATGTTGCCGCACAAAAGGTCTTTGCCAACGAGCGCCGCCTGCTCGCCATTGAAAACGAGCTGGATGTTGCGAGGCAGATTCAGGCATCCATTCTTCCCGCGAGTGTTCCCGAGGTCGAACATCTCAGGATTGCGGCGCTCTACCAGCCCATGACCGCCGTGGGAGGTGACTTTTACGATTTTCTCCGCATCGATGCGCGTCATACCGGCTTTCTGATGGCCGACGTCGCGGGGCATGGCGTGCCGGCGGCGCTCATCGCAGCCATGCTCAAGGTGGCGATGCAGTCGGTCCTTCCCTGTGCGAATGCGCCGGCGGAAGTGATGCAGGGTCTGAACCGTATCCTCTCAGGCCAATTGCACGGACAGTTCGTCACGGCCGCATACCTGTGGCTCGATCTGGAAAAGCGCATCGGGCTCTATTCGGCGGCAGGACATCCTCCGCTGCTCCGCTGGCGCGCCGGTAGCCTGGAGCGGATCGAGTGCAACGGTCTTCTCTTTGGGCTGATGCCGGAGTTCGACTATCCCGTGTGCGCGCTTGATCTCAATGCCGGCGACCGGTTCCTGCTTTACACAGACGGCCTGATGGAACCTGAAAACGCGACGGGTGAGTCCTTCGGAGATCGCGCATTGGAGCATGTCTTGCGGAATCACCGGGCGCTTACTCCCGCCGAACTCCTCAACGAATTGCTTGCCGCCATACGCCACTGGCAGCCCACGCTGGCAACGCAGCAGGACGACATTACTCTCGTTGCTGTCGACGTCCTGTAGAGTCCAGGCGATCCAGCCCGAAGGTCTGCTTCAACCCCGCCGCGGGCCTTCAGAGATCAGGCTGGTGTGTTCTGATCGAAAGCATGATGGCGCGTTGGCCCAGGCGTGCGGCAGCAGGAGGAGTTCCCGCGGCGGGGCTGTTGCTGCTCTGCTGCCTGTGGTCCTTCTCTTCGGTGCGGGCCGATCTGCTGCCGATCCTTTCTCCGACTTCCATGCCGCGCATGGAACGGCAGGTTGCGCCCCTCGTTCTCCTCGCGATGACGGCCACTCTGTTTGCCTTTGTGCGCAGAGCACCGTGGCCCGGCAGGCGGCAAGCGTGGGCCTGCGCGGTCGTCGGCGTAGGATTGTTTGCTGCACCGGCCCTGCTGGTGCGTTTTGCGGAAGGTTGGGTTTCCCCTCTCGCTCAGGTCGCGTTGTTTGCTCTTACCCCCGTCTTTGCTGCTGTCCTTGAGCCCCACCTGGGCCGCGACGGCGCGGCCATGCGGACTCGTGGGGGCCTGGCCGCAGCCCTTGCCGCCCTCACCGGCATGCTCGGCGTCTTTCCGGTTGAGATTCCGCAATCGGCGCACGCGGGGTTCGCATTCTGCGCGTTGGTCCTTGCGGCGGCCTGCGTAGCCGCAGCCAACTGCGCAGCAGTTCGTCTTGCCCGTGCAATGCCGGGCAGGTCCGCCGCGCCGTTGGCGGCCATTGCCGGCGCAGCCGCTGCAGCCGGACTGGCAGTGACCAGCGCCTTCACCGAGCATCCCGTCTGGAGTTTGAGCGCGCTCAAATCTGAGCTTGCCTGGTCCGCCGCCATCGAATTGCCGGGTCTGCTGCTGCTCTTCTGGCTGATGCGCCGCCTCTCCGCCGCGCGTATGACGGCCCGCTTCGTGCTGGCTCCGCTGCTCACCAGCCTCATCGGGCTGGCCCTGCTGCGGCCCTCTGTCGAACTACGCGCCGGGATCGGGCTGCTCCTGGCAGCCGCGGGAGCAGGCTGGATGATCTTCGCGCCGGAAGAGGAGCGAGAAAGCGGCGCATCTCCACTGCACTTGACCGGAGAGTAGAAAAGCAGAGTGCGCTATCGCCGCGGTTTGTTCAAGGCAACCTCTATCCATTAACATTGCCCGCGAGTCCCGGCGAGTTTCGCCAATGGAGCCAATCTCATGCGCCGCTTTTTTCAAGCCCTCACCTTCGCTCTGTTCACTGCCCTCGCCTTCGCTCCATGCGGAACCATGGCGCAGACCGCCGCATCGCAGCCGGCTCCTTATAAGGATGCCTCGCTCCCCGTCGAAAAGCGCGTGGCCGACCTGTTGAGCCGCATGACCCTCGCCGAAAAGGTAACCATGCTCTCCGGCTCCGGCTGGATGGAGTCCGCGCCCATCGAGCGGCTGGGAATTCCCGCGATCAGAATGGCAGACGGGCCGATGGGCGTGCGCGCCTGGATGGGCAGCTCGGCGATGACCAATGCGGCCAGCAATCCGGTCAAGGTGGAGTCCACTTCGTTTCCGTCCGGCGTAGACATGGCGTCCACATGGGACACCGAATTGGTCCAACGCGAGGGCCAGGCCATTGCGCAGGAGGTGAAGGCGCTGGGCCGCGACATGATTCTCGGGCCCACGGTGAACATCAATCGCGTGCCGCTGTGGGGGCGCAACTTTGAGGGCTACGGTGAAGATCCCTATCTTTCCGGCCGTCTTGGCGTGGCCTATGTCAAAGGTGTGCAGGGCGAGGGCGTTATCCCCTCGGTAAAACACTTTGACGCCAACAACGAGGAGTTCGAGCGCCATCGCATCGACGCGCACATCGACGAGCGCACTCTGCACGAGATCTATCTGCCCGCGTTCAAGGCCGCCGTGCAGCAGGGCGGAGCGTGGACCGTCATGTCGGCCTACAACAAGGTCAACGGCGTGCATTGCGGCGAAAACACCTATCTGCTCACCGACGTGCTGAAAAACGAATTCGGCTTCAAGGGATTTGTGGTCTCCGATTGGGCCAGCACTTACTCGACCGCGCCGACCGTAAACGCCGGCATGGACCTGGAGATGCCGGGCGGACCCCAGATGCTCGCCATGACCAAGACCGACCGCTTCAAGAGCGGTGGCAGCGGCGCAGGCTGGCTCGTGGCAGACAAGGTTCTGGCCGCAGTGCAAGCCGGGCAGATTACAGAAGCCACCATCAACGACAACGTGGGCCGCATCCTTCGCGTCATCTTCCTCAGCGGCATCTTTGACCACCCGCATACAGCGGGCGGCGAAGTGGACACGCCTGCCGAGCGGGCCGTGGCGCTGCAGGGCGCGACGGAAGGCATTGTGCTCTTGAAGAACGAGAGCTCCCTGCTGCCTCTCGACGCCGCAAAGATTCATTCCATCGCCGTGATTGGGCCCAACGCCGCCGTGGCGCGGACGGGCGGCGGCGGCAGTTCGCTGGTGCGGCCCAGGCACGCCATTGCTCCGCTCGATGGCATTCGCGAGCGCGCGGGAAGCGCCGTGAAGGTAGGGTATGCGCTGGGCGTCGGCATGGAGGGCGAAGACCCCGCGCAGGATACTCCCGAAGCGCGCGCTCAGGCTCTGCAACAGGCAGTCGACGCAGCCGCGCATGCCGACGTCGCAGTGGTCGTCGTGGGCCGCTACTCCAAGCTGGAGTCAGAAGGACATGACGTGGCGACGATGGACCTGCCCGCCGGACAGGACGAGCTGATCGAAGCCGTCGAGAAGGCCAATCCGCACACCATTGTCGCGATCAACACCGGCGACCCGGTCACGATGACAAAGTGGATCGACACCACGCCCGCGCTCGTGGACATGTGGTACGGCGGGCAGGAGGGCGGCCAAGCGCTGGCTTCCATTCTCTTTGGCGATGCCAACCCCTCCGGCAAGCTGCCTGTCTCCTTGCCGAAGCGTTATGAGGACTCGCCCGCAGCGGCGAATTATCCGGGAACCAACCTGGTGGTGAACTACGCGGAGGGAATCTACGTGGGTTATCGCTACTACGACACAAAGAGCGTCGAGCCCCAGTTTCCCTTCGGCTATGGGCTCAGTTACACCGCGTTTGCCTATCGCGATCTGAAAGTTACGCCGGACAAGGTCGAGGGAGACGAGCCGGTGACGGTGAGCCTTAAGGTAAAGAACACCGGCTCACGCGCCGGCGCTGAGGTCGTCCAGCTCTATGTGCACGACGGTCACTCCAAAATCGACAGACCTGTGCATGAGCTGAAAGGATTCCAGCGCGTCGAGCTGCAGCCGGGCGAGACAAAGACCGTTCATCTCACGCTGGACCGGGCAGCACTCTCCTACTGGAGTCCGGAGACAAAGCAATGGACTGCCGACCCTGGTATGTTTGAGGTTCAGGTGGGCGCATCTTCGCGGGACATCCGCTTGCACACGCAGCTCATGCTGACAAAGTGAGCCGACGCGACCGCTATTTCGGCGGCTCGTAGGGCTCCACGCTCAGCATGTTTGAGAGGATACCGCGCTCTTCCGGGCTGAAGGCATGCTGGTAACGATCAGAGTTCAACACGGTCTGCCGCTGATCGGGCGGAACACCGCGCAGATCGCGGAAAGCGTTACCCATCATTGCCTGACGATCAGCCGGCAGGGTGTTCCAGCGGCGCGCAGCATTACTCACCTGCGAGCGCTGCTGCGGAGACATACGCTCCAGGTTTTCCGCGCGGGCCAGCCGGCGGTCGCGCTGCGCCGCAGGCATCTGGTCCACCTGGTGCAACTGCTGCACCAGCCGCTGCTGCGTAGCCTGGGGAAGCCGGTTGAAGCTCGGGTCACTGCGCAGCATCTGCTCCTGCTGCTGCACCGGCACGCCACGGTGCTGGTTGAGCCATGAACCAAGATGCCCCGGAGGCGAATAACCGGGTGCCGCGCTGCCGGAATTACCCGGCCGTGCGTAACCTTGTCCCCGGTATTGCATCCCCTGCGCTCCGGGTCCGCCTGAATTCTGCTGGGGCATCGGCATCTGCCGCGGTGCCG
>JAJZGF010000198.1 GCA_021805025.1 Acidobacteriota bacterium | reverse complement strand
ATTGCCGTCGCCCATCAGCCCATTCATCTGCGTCTTCAGCACACACAAGTCGCTCAGCACCTGCGCCTCGAATTCATTCATCATCCGCATGCTTCCCGCTCCATCCATGCCCGCCAACTCTGGGTGGGAAACCACCACGCCCCACCTCACGCCAGCGGAAGATTAAAAAACAGCGCCGCGGAAAACTCCGAGTAATTCGGCGGCGTTGCCCCGTCAGTATTGCGTGCTGTAGGAGCCGTCGCTCATTTGAAAGACGGCTGTGTAAAAGAGTCCGGCGGGCGATGAGCCGAGATTGGGCGCGAGGTTCACGCTGAGGAAGCCATCCGCGCCGATGGCGGCGGTTGTGTTGCCGGCTGCGACGAGCGCGCCGCCGGCGGTGGTGAAGGAGGGCCAACTGATGAGGACGGTTCCCGAGCCCGGCTGGCCGTTGGCCAGATAGACGGTTCCCTGCACGGTGGTTGTGGTGACGCCCTGCGCGCAGGCCAGACCCGCCAGCGCCATGCCGAGCAGGCCAGTGGCGAGCCACCTGGCGGCGCGCATCGAATCGAGTTTCGTGAGGTTCATCTTATCTTCCTTCTGCGGTTATAGCCCGAAGGGCCATCGTCTGCAGGCTGCGCCGCACTTGACTGCCGCGCCCCGCAGGCGATGGCCCAGTTGTGTTGGACCGTTCCTGTTGAGGTTTGATGCCAGGGAACAATCCGGCGAGAGCCGCTCAACCCTCGGGCTCGCGGCTCCCGCCGTTTGTTTCCGCATTTTCTTCACAGCTTTGCCCCGTCCACTCTGCCTCCGCCGCCCACTGGGCAGCGATGCTTTGGTCTTGCTCCTCCGTCTGCTTTTGCGCGATTGCTCCGTAGCGCTCGGCGAGGTCATAGAGGAACCTGGCACACTGGATGTGGCCCTGCTTGCTGCTGTCTGCCAGCGCGTCTGCGATGTAAAGGCTTTTTCCCCGCAGGACGATGTCCGCGGCAAGTCGCATTTGCTCGGCGCCGTTGAGTATGGGTGGTTCCTGTTCCGTTTCCGATTTGCGTGGCGATTGCATCCCCACGAATTTGTTCTGCGTTTCCATTTTCTGTCCGCCAATCCCGGACAGCCTTCCGCGGTTGTGACCCGGTGCAGCGGATGATTTGCCCAGCGACTCCGCGCCGGAGTCGCGATCCGCGCCTTTGCTTTCAGGCTCTTTTCGACGGCACAGAGTCCGCGGCAGGAGTCCGAAAAGAATGAGAAGAGCAACACGCGCTCTCCTTCAGTCTTGCTTCTCTTTCTGGAATGTATTCAGGATAGCGAAATGGAGGGAATTAACCTGCAAATGCGGAGCAAGTTTTTCAACCAGTGTTTTCAATGATTTGAGCCTTGCACGGTGAGGCGCTGGACTTGACAGGCTGCTGGCTCTTGGCGATGCGGGGCCGCGTGCTGGAGAATGCGAGGGTTCAGTGAATTCAACTTCTGACCGCGGCCGGGCGGAGCGTGTGTGCATGCCCGGCGCGTGAGAGGGTCAAGAGGAAGCCTTGATGCACTCGGTGTGGTTTGGCGAATGGATAGGCACGCTGGTTCTGGTGCTGCTGGGCAATGGCGTTTGCGCGGGCGTGACGCTGCGCAAGTCGTATGCGGCCGACGCGGGCTGGATGGTGGTGACGACGGGATGGGCGCTGGCGGTGCTGTGCGGCGTGCTGGTGGCGCAGGCCTTCGGCAGTCCGGGGGCGAATCTGAACCCGGCGATTACGCTGGCGAGCGCGGTTTCGAGCGGCGACTACTCTCACATGCTAGGCCTGTGGCTGGCGCAGTTGCTGGGCGGCATGTGCGGCGCGGCGTTGACGGTGGTGCACTATGGCCCGCACTGGAAGCTGACGCCCGACGCCGGAGCGAAGCTGGGCATCTTCTGCACCAACGGCGCAGTGCGGAGCCCGGTGTTCAATTTTCTGGGTGAAGTGATTGGCACGATGGTGCTGGTGGTGGTGGCGGGGTCGATCAGCTCGCATGGTGTGTCTGCGACGGGGCCGGCGGCGGGCGTGGGGCAGTGGCTGGTGGCGAGCCTGGTGTGGGGCATTGGCCTTTCGCTCGGCGGGACGACGGGCTACGCGATTAACCCGGCGCGCGACCTGGGGCCCAGACTGATTCATGCGCTGGCGCCGATTCCCGGCAAGGGCGGCTCGAACTGGAGCTATGCGGCGATTCCTGTGGCGGGGCCGCTGGTGGGCGGCGTGCTGGCGGGGGTGCTGCTGCGGCTGGCGCATGTGTAGTTGCGAGTGATGGGATGAGTTTGTGATTTCCCCGGTCTCAAAAGCGAGACCGGGGGCACCCGCCTAGACTTCCATATGATTGCCCAACGACGAGACCCGGGCACTCAGCAGAACCATCCCTCAGCGGCTAAAGCCGCACTGCATCATCGGTTTGCACGGCACTACTAAAGTCGCGCCCTTTCAAAAGCGTGACTTTCACCTCGCGCTCCTATGCAACGTCGATCATGATTTTGGTGAAGTGGGCGGGGTCGCGATCCCACGCGGCGAGGATGGCCGGCGTCTCTTCCATGGGGACAATGTGCGTGACGGTGTCGTCGACGGGAAAGCGATGCTCCTCCAACATGCGGATGACGGAGCGGAAGTCCTCAGGCAGCGCGTTGCGCGAGCCGAGGATGTCTAGCTCTTTCTGGACGAAGAGGCGCGTTTCATAGGCGACGGGCTCTTTGGCGTATCCGATGTAGACGACGCGGCCGGTGAAGGCGACCTCTTCGACGGCGGCGCGAAAGGTCTGCGGAAGGCCGATTGCCTCAATGATGACGTCTGGGCCGCGGCCGCCGGTGAGCTCGGCGAGCGCGGCGTGGAGATCCTGTCGTTCGCTGTGTATGGTGTGCGCGGCGCCGGCCTTTTGCGCGGTGGCGAGCTTGGCGTCGTCGAGGTCAACGCCGATGACGGTGGCTCCGCGAAAGGCCGCGCCGGCGACTGCGCCGAGGCCGACGCCGCCGCAGCCGATGACGGCGACGATCTCCTCTGGCGCGACGCGGCCGCGCGCAGCGGCGTGAAAGCCGACGGTGAGCGGCTCAACGAGGCAAAGCTCCTTGAGGCTGAGGCTGGCGCTGAAGAGGCGCGAGGCGGGAACGGCGATGGTCTCAGTGAGCGCGCCATCGCGCTGCACGCCGAGTGTCTGATTGAACTGGCAGGCGTTGGGGCGTCCGCGCAGGCAGGCGGGGCACTGGCCGCAGTTGGAATAAGGCGCGAGGGTGACGGCCATGCCGACGGCCCACTGGGGATACGCGGGAGTGGCCTGGACGATGGTGGCGGCGACCTCATGGCCCGGAATGCGCGGGAAGGTGACGAGCGGATTGCGGCCGCGATAGGAGTTGAGATCGCTGCCGCAGAGGCCGACCTTGCGCACGCGCACGAGCACTGCATCGGCGGCGGGCGGGGCGGGTTCAGGAACGGATTGACATGCGGCCCGGCCTGGACCTTCGAGGACAACGGCTTTCATACGGTCGACTCCAGCGTAGATTCAATCAGGATTAAAGATTGATGATACGGCGGGACGGGTGGAGCGCGCGACGGGCACCGCACTGCACGTTGTATGCTGGGCTGTAGCGACGTGATGCGCACGCTGCCGATAGAGGATTGCCGAGGGAGATGGATGGCGGAGACCGTACTGCACATTGATCCGCGCGATAACGTTCTGGTAGCTCTTGCACCGCTGTCCGCGGGAATGGAAGTGGAGTATGGCACAGGGCGCTGCCCGGTGGCGCAGGCCATTCCCGCGAAGCACAAGCTGGCGCTGGCGGATCTTGCGCCGGGCGATCTGATTCGCATGTACGGCATGGTGGTGGGCGAGGTGACCGCGGCGATTCCGCGGGGTGGACTGCTGACGCCGCGCAATGTGCGGCACCGCGCGGAAGAGTACACGGCCACGCGGCGGCCGGTTTCATTTCATTTGCCGGATGCTGCGCCGTGGGCGGGGCGTACATTCATGGGCTACCCGCGCGCGGATGGGCAGGTGGGCACGCGCAACTACTGGCTGGTGCTGCCGCTGGTCTTTTGCGAAAATCGCAACGTGGAGCGGATGAAGGAAGCGCTGGAAGAAGAGCTGGGCTACGGCAATGCGCAGAACAGCTATCGGCAGCACGTGCGTGCGCTGGTGAAGCAGCGGACGAGCGGCGATGGAAGCGCGGAGGTTGCGGCGGCGCGGGCGGAGCGCGTGTTTGCGCATGTGGACGGCATCCGATTCCTGACGCACCAGGGCGGCTGCGGCGGCACGCGCCAGGATGCTCAGGCGCTGTGCGGGCTGCTGGCGGGCTATATTCATCATCCCAACGTGGCGGGCGCGACGGTGCTGAGCCTGGGCTGCCAGAATGCGCAGGCCGCGATGCTGGTGGACGAGCTCCGGGCGCGCGATCCGCAGATGGAGAAGCCGGTGCTGGTGTTCGATCAGCAGAAGTCCGGGCGCGAAGCGGCGCTGATGACGCGCGCGCTGGATGAGACTTTTGCCGCGCTGGCAGAGGTCAATGGCGCGAGGCGCACGACCGCGCCGCTGGCCGCGCTGACGGTGGGGCTGAAGTGCGGCGGGTCGGACGGGTTCAGCGGCATCTCGGCAAATCCGGCGATCGGCTACTTGTCGGATCTGCTGGTGGGGCTTGGCGGCAAGACGCTGCTGAGCGAGTTTCCCGAGCTGCACGGCGTGGAGCAGGAGCTGATCAATCGCTGCGCGACAGATGCGCTGGCGCAGCGTTTTTACGATCTGATGCAGGCTTATGCGGCGCGGGCGCGGGCTGTGCAGTCGGGATTCGAGATGAATCCATCGCCGGGGAACATCGAGGACGGTCTGATCACGGATGCGATCAAGTCGGCGGGCGCGGCGCGGAAGGGTGGCGTTTCGCCGGTGCGCGCTGTGCTGGATTTTCCCGAATACGCAACGACGCCGGGACTGAACCTGCTGTGTACGCCGGGCAACGATGTCGAATGCGTGACGGCGCAGGCGGGCGCGGGCGCAAACCTGGTGCTGTTTACGACAGGGCTGGGAACGCCGACGGGCAATCCGATTGCACCGGTCGTGAAGATTTCGACGAACTCGACGCTGGCCGAGCGGATGGGCGACATCATCGATTTTGATGCGGGCGGGATTGTGACGGGGGAGACGACGATTCCCGAATGCGCGGCGCAATTAATCGACCTGTGCATCGAGGTGGCGAGCGGCGAGCGGCATACGAAGGCTGAGCTGCTGGGCCAGAACGACTTCATCCCGTGGAAGCGCGGAGTGTCGTTGTAGACCGGCGCGGGGCAATGCTCCTGAGCTACTCCAGCAACGACGCGATAACGGACAGAGCCGCGATGGCGGCAGTTTCCGCGCGCAGGATGCGTGGGCCGAGCGAGACGGCGCGCCATCCGTTGGCGTCAAAGAGCGCCTCTTCATTCGGAGCCCATCCGCCCTCAGGGCCTATGGCGAGCTCAAGCGAGGGCAAGTCAGACTGTGCCGCGCGAAGAATTTCATCGAGGGCGTTGCGCAGGGTGGTGGAGCGCTCCTGCTCCGCAAGCACGAGGCGCGCGCCGCCGGGCGCGACAGAGGCATGTGCGGTAAGCGGGACGGGATCGTAGATGAGAGGGACATCAGAGCGGCGCGACTGCTGGGCGGCCTCATGCGCGAGGCGCCGCCAGCGCTCGACGCGCTTGTCTGCGGCGAGGGCGAGATGCTTTTCCGTGCGGCGCGCGATGACGGGCGCGATGACGTCGACGCCCAGCTCGGTGGCCTTCTCGATGGCCCACTCCATGTGGTCGAACTTGTAGATGGCCATGACCAAAGTTACGGGTAGAGCGGCCTGGGCATCGAGCTCAGTGAGCAGATTGAAGCGGACCTCGCCGGGCGTGACGGCGGCAACGACGGCGTGGAAGACGTGACCGCCGGCAACGACGTCAGCCTCCATGCCGGGCTGTGCGCGGAGCACGCGGGCCATGTGTTCAGCCTGTGCGCCCATGAGAGTTGCGGTGGCTTCATCCCAGTGTTCGGCGATCCATCGGCGGCGTGTCATGGTCGTTCTCCGTATGGTGATGCGGCCTTCAGTCTACTCGCTTCCCCGCTTGTGGAGCGGTGCGCGGGCACACAGAGCGCAAAAACACTTCGGGGGACGCTTGGTGCGTCCCCCGAAGTGTTGCCTTTTGGTTGGTTGACCCGTTACTTCTTCTTCGCGGCTTTCTTCGCGGCCTTCTTCGCGGGTGCCTTCTTGGCTGCTTTCTTAGTTGCCATTTGCCT
>JAJZGF010000046.1 GCA_021805025.1 Acidobacteriota bacterium | reverse complement strand
ATTCACAATCACCTGCGGAAATACTTTGAGATCCGTCGTCAGCTCGTCCAGGCTCTTTCCGCTTCGAACCACCGTATCCAGCGTGACCAGCGCTGTCAGCAGCCCATCACCCGTTGTCGCCAGATGCGGGAAGAGAATGTGGCCCGATTGCTCTCCACCAAGCGCCGCGTTGCGCGCCTGCATCTGCTCGAGCACATACCGGTCGCCCACGGGAGCGCGCAGCATTTGGATTCCTGACCGTTTCAGCGCGGCTTCAAGGCCCATGTTCGACATCGTAGTGGCCACCACCAGGTTGCCGGTCAGCAGTCCGCGGGCCTTCAAATCGCGCGCTGCCACCAGCAGAATCGCATCGCCGTTGATTACGTTGCCGTGCGCGCCTGTCAACATGCAGCGATCCGCATCACCATCGAATGTCAGGCCAATGTCTGCTCCGCACGCCACCACCTCGGCGGCCACATGCTCGGGATGCAGCGCCCCGCAGCCGTCATTGATGTTGCGACCATTGGGCGCCGTGTGCAGCAACGTCACACGCCCGCCCAATTGGCCAAACAGCTCGGCGGCCACCGATACAGCAGCGCCATTCGCGCAGTCTGCAACGACCTTCAGCCCATCCAGATTCAACCCCGGTACGCACTGCAATAGAAACTCAATGTAGCTCGCTCTGAATGCGGCATTGTCGGCCACCGGCTTGAGAACGGTGGGATCCGGCGCCGTCACCTGGCCCGAGTGATGCAGAATTTCCTCTTCCATGGCCAGTTCCGCTGCGTCCGGCAGCTTGAATCCGTCGCTCCCGAAGAGCTTGATGCCGTTATCGCGCCAGGGATTGTGTGAAGCAGAGATGACGACGCCCGCATGAAAGCCGTTCTTGTGCGTCAGGAACGCCACCGCCGGCGTCGGCGCCACACCCGCGCTCTCAACGCCCGCGCCCGCCTCACGCAGGCCTGCGGCAAACATGGCTGCCAGCCACGGGCCCGACTCGCGCGTGTCGCGTCCGAGAATCACACGCGGCTGGTGCGCAATGCGCCGCAACGCGTGTCCCAGCGCAACACCCGCCGCATACACCGTTGTTGCATCCAGCGGCGGCTGTCCTGCAATCCCGCGAATTCCGTCTGTTCCAAAGAGTTTTCGAATTGAAGTTGTACCCATAGCCTCACTTCATGCGTGATTTTCGTTTCCTGCCGCCCGGCGCTTCCGTTGTCTTCACTGCCTCAACACGGCTCGCAACCGTGCCGTCCTGCAGACGCGTGGTCAGCTCATCGCCAGCAACCACCTGTGTCACAGACCGCACCAGCTGCCCTTCAGCATTCTGCACCAGCGCATAGCCGCGGCTCAAAACCGCAAGCGGCGAGAGCGTGTGCAGTTGCGCGTCCAGTGCCGCCAGTTGCATCGCTAACGACCGCAGACTGCGTTCTTCAAGGCGATCCAGCCTGTCGTGGCACGCCATCAGCCGACTCCGGGCTAAGCTCAGTCCCTGCCGCGGATCGTGCCGCAGCAGCGCCGCCTCGGTTGCCGACGTCTGTCTCTCCAGTTGCCTCAGCAGGCCGCTTGTCGACGCATCCGTCCGGTCCGTCAGATCATCCAGCCGCTGCGCGCAACGGTGCAGCAGCCCTGTCGTCCTCCACTGGGCGCGGTCTACCGCCAGCGCATCCAAACGCCCCCTGGCGCGAAGCATGCGATAGCGCACCGCCCGCTCCATGCGCGCCGCCTGTTCCAGCAGCCGCTCTCTCACGCCATAGAGCGCCCCGGTCACAAGTTCGGCCGCGGCAGAAGGCGTGGGAGCCCGGAGATCCGCAACAAAATCGGCAATCGTAAAGTCCGTCTCATGCCCGATTGCCGCAACAACCGGCAGGCGGGAAGCGGCAATCGCTCGCGCCACGCGCTCCGTATTGAATGCAGCAAGATCTTCCATCGAACCGCCGCCGCGCGCCAGCACAACCAGATCAATACTCCCCAGCGCATTCAGGTCGGCGAGCGCCGTCGCGATCTCTTCTGGCGCGCTCTCCCCCTGTACGGCGACTGGATAGAGGAGCACCTTCAGTTGCGCATGACGCCGCTCTACAACTTGCAGAAAATCGCGAATCACCGCGCCTGAAGGGGAGGTCACAATGGCGACGGTGCGCGGATAGGCCGGCAAGACGCGCTTCCGCTCCGCGTCAAACAGCCCTTCAGCTTTCAGCTTCTCGCGCAGTTGTTCAAAGGCCAGTTGCAGCGCGCCGGCGCCCAGCGGCTCGATCGTTTCGCCCACCAGTTGCAACTGGCCGCGCTGCGCATACACGCTCACACGCCCGCGCACCAGCAGTTGGACGCCTTCCTCCGGCCGAAACCGCAACAGCATCGCCTGGCGGCGAAAAAGCACCACCGGCAACTGCGCCTCGGCGTCTTTCAGCGTGAAATACAGGTGACCCGAAGGAGCTGCCCGCAGGTTGGAAACTTCGCCCTCCACCCACGCATCCGCCCACTCCGCCTCCACGCGCTCGCGGAGCTGCTCGACAAGCCTGTGGACGGGCCAGATTCGTCGCGGCGATTGCTCCTCCGCAAAAGCAAGGTCGAGCTGGCGCGCAATGGCGTGGGAGGGTTGCACCTTCCGAATTGTACCGGGCTGGATTCCACTTGCACTATCCGCGCTCGGCCAGCATCGCACGGAGCTGCAATGCAATCTCGGCCACTCGGGCCGAGGCGGCCGGATCGGGCCCCGCCGCGTCGGCACAAAGCGTTTCGGCTTCGCGCGCCAGGTGCGTGCCCTCGTGCAAGCCAAAACTGCCGAGCACACCGGCCAGTTTGTGCGCGGCTGCGCTGCCCACCGCGCAATCGCCGGGGGCGAAGTTCTCCTGCGACAGTCCACAGGCTGCCATTTCAAGCGCTCGAACCCGCTCTTCCATGTGCGGAAGAAAGCGCGTCCATAGTTGCGTCATGGCCTCTTCAAAGGGCCACTGCCCGCCTGCTTGCATGCGAGTCCTCTATATCAGTTCCAACCCAACACCGACGAAATCTGCGTGGAGAGCGTCATCGGATCAAACGGCTTCACGAGCACTGCCTCTACGCCGATTCCGGCAAAGCGCTGACGATCACTGGCCTGCACCTTGGCCGTAAGAAAAAGCACAGGAATCCTTGCCGTGGCAGGATTGCTGCGCAACTCCCTGAACGTGGAAGGACCATCCATGCCCGGCATCATCACGTCCAGCAGGATAGCATCCGGCTTGTAGTTGGCCGCACGCACCAGCCCCTGCGCCCCGGAGTTGGCGACCATGACTTCCCATCCCGCCACGCTCTCCAGACTCATGGCAGCAATCTCGCGAATATCATCTTCATCATCGATAATCAGTATTCGGTGCCGCATATTGAAGTCTCCCGCCGCTGCCAGTCTGCCCTTCCCTGACCGGTTAAACTGCGCCTCACTGCCCGCTGCAAGCCGGTCTGCCGACCGAGCCTGCAAAACTCCACCCGCCCCAAAAACCCGCCATCTATGCGCTCCCGCCTGGCCCGCCCTCGCAACTCGCCCGGTCGAGCGGCGACAAAGAGCTATCGTTCTCAGATCTCTCGCACGCCCGATGGATCAGCCAATCCCTCATCCAACTGCTTCGTATTCCGCAAAATCGTGAGGATCAGCGTCTCCAGCTGATGCGGCTGCACCCTCCCCTTGGCGAGAAGCTGAGTCAGGCCCCTGCTCATATGAACGCGATCCTCAGCAGAAAATTCGCTGCCCGAGTAAATCAGGAGCGGGAGCTGCCCCAGGACCTCCTGCTCGCGAAACCTGTCCACCACGTTGAACGCCTCACCGCCCGCCAGGCCGATGTTCAACACCAGCACATGCGGCTTGAACCTGGAGCATTGCTCAATCGCCTCCATGCGCGTCCGCGCTGCCTGCACCAGGGATCGATCGCCTGCCACCGCATCGCAAACGGTTCGCGAAAGGTTCGCGTCATCCTCCACAACAAGGATCCGCAGCAGTTCTCCGGGGTTTGTCAGTGCGCGTGAAATCTCCCTCATCGCTGCATCTTCCCGCAGATGCGAGCCATCTCCATTGAACGGCGATGCCGGCGTCGCCTGATGATGATCCAGACTCAACAAAATCATTGGAGTGTGCGCTTCCGGGCTCGCTCTGCGCAGTTGCGGCACCACTTCCCACCCGTTGACCGCCGAGAACGATCCGTCAATGACAATCGCTTCCACTCCGTCATGGGCAGCCGTCGCGGTCTGTTCCACCGTGTCGGTCTCCAGAATCCGATAGCCGTAGTCGGCAAGCTGCGCGCCAATCACCGGTCGAGTGGCAACCGTCGCACTCGCCAGCAGCACAACTCCCTGGCCCGGCGAATTCGAGCTGTCCACCTTGCGCTTCGCTGCCGCAGCCGGGTGATAGGGCAAAAACACGCGGAACGTCGTGCCGCGCGTTGGATTCCGTTCGGCCCAGATGCGTCCGCTGTGCTGCGTCACGATTGCCCGGCAAATCGCCAGACCCAGCCCGCTCCCACCCTTCTGCCGCGAGTCGGAAGCATCCACCTGCTGGAATCGCCCGAATACGGCCTCCAGCTTGTCCGCGGGAATGCCGCGCCCCTGGTCGATCACCGACAGCGTCACCCCGCTCGAGCCGGGCCGCAACATCACGGACACCGCCGAATTGGGCGGCGAGAACTTGACCGCGTTCGACAACAGATTCGTGAGCACCTGCACCAGGCGATCCGCATCGGCCATCACCTCTACCTGGGTCTTGTCGTGGATCAGCATCACGCCGGCCTGCTCCGCCACCAGCTGCATCCCATCCATCGCCTGCCGCACCAGGTCCCCCATCTGTATCGGACGGAACACCAGAGGTTCCCGCCCGCCCTGCGCCCGCTCCAGGTCCAGAATGTCGTTGATCAGCCGCACCAGACGATCCGAGTTCGTGAGCGCGATGCGCAGCAGATTCGTTGCCTTATCGCTTACCTCGCCAAGAATCCCTGATGTAAGCAAGCCGAGCGCGCCGCGAATGGATGTCAACGGAGTGCGCAGCTCATGGCTCACCGTCGAAACAAACTCATCCTTGAGCCGGTCCAGGGCATAGCGTTGACTGATGTCCCTGAAACTCAGCACCGAACCGGAGAAGCGTCCCTGGTCCATGATCGGGTTCAGGAAGTATTCCGCTGGAAAACCCGCACCATTGGCCCGGTAGATCGTGTTTTCGCCCGTCGCAGGTACCCGCTGCGTAGCCGCGCGGCGCAGCGCGCAATCGTCATCGCATCGCTTGCCCGCCGGCATTCCGCCGTGCAGCAGATCATGCACCGTCTTGCCGATCAGACTGGCCGCAGGCGCGCCCAGCAGCCGCGTCGCTGCCGGATTGGCAAACCGCACCAGTCCATTCCTGTCGATGCCGCAGATTCCGTCTGCCACGGAGTGCAACAGGATCTTCTGCTGCCGGCTCAGCTCCTCAGCGCGTTCCCGCTCACGCGTGCGGGCCAGCATCTGTCCCAGTGAAGAGGCCACCGTTTCCATCGCCGCCGAGATCTCCACATCCTCGCGCAGCCGCAGATGACTGTAAAACTCAAGAACCGCCAGAACCGAGTTGCCCACCTGGATCGGAGCAGCCCAACCCGACACCATATTCCGCTCCACCGCAGCCTGCGCTCGCGCGCTTCCGCGCAGCTCCCGCAGATCGGTCACCCACACCAGCCGGCCCTCTTTCCAGGTCCTCCCCGGAAGCTCTTCCCCGAGCAACAGCGGCTTTGCCATGCTCTGCTGGATAAATGACTCGATCTCGCCGCCGGGCAGACCCCAGGCCGTGCTGAACTCCAGACGCCGCTCGTCCTGGTTCACGTCCCACTTCACAGCCATATCCCAGCCCTGGGAGACACAGAGCGCCTCAAGAACACGCACAGCGGCGGTATCCGCCGACAGGTTTTCCCCAAGAATCTGGCTCACCAGCAGTTGCAACGCAAGGCGCTGTTCGCGGCGCCTCTGCTGGGTTACGTCGCGCGCCTGGCATTGCACTGCCATCGGCTTTCCCGCCCGGCGCCGCTGGTGCAGACTCAGCTCCAACTCCACCAGATGCCCGTCTTTCCCCTCATTGCGCAGCGGCGCGCGGTCAATCGTCTCACCGCTCAGCGACCGCCGAAGCAGCGAGGCGGCCTCTGCCCGCGAACCCGGACCGAATGCCTCCTCGAAGGATCCCTCGTCTGCGCTCTGATCGCCGCTGTTGCCGAAGCACCGCCTCCAGGCTGGGTTCGCATAAAGGAACCGTCCCGAAAGATCCAGCGTCGCGATCATCTCGCTCGAGTTCTCGAACACATCCCTGAAGCGATCGCGCGTCTCGCGCTTCAGCAGTTCCTTTCGCCCCGTCGCGCTCTGGATCAACCCGACCGCCACCATGCCCACCGGGTCGCCATCCCGGTTGCGCAGGGTTGAAAGATGCAACCTAACGGGCAGCAGGCTCCCATCCTTGCGGCGCAGACTCGTGTCAATCGCCGGCGTCATACTGGGAGCAAGACAGCGGGCAATCTCCGCGTAGGCTTCGATCCGCCCCTCCGGCGAATCTTCGGTCGTCCGTTCGATGCCGCAGAGCCTTTGCACTTCTCGCACCAGGCGATCCGCTTCCCCAGGCGCCAGCAAATCTCCGGTTCCGCGCAGTCCCGCGAGTTCCTCTGCGTGATAGCCAAGCAACCGCTCGGCTGCGGGATTGGCGTAAGTGAAACGCCCGTCAAGTCCGATGGAAAGAATGATCGGCCCGGCAGAATCCAGCAGGTCCTTCAGCGGATCGCCGGCATAGCGCAGGGCCGCTTCCCGTTCTGCGGAATTGTCTGCCAGCAGCCGCATCGCGACCGCCGCTGTGAGACCCATGGCGGTCATCAACAGCAGCCAGTCATAGCGCGGGCCCGCCTCAAGGCGTGCAGTTATGCCTCCCGCCGCCATGGCAAGCGCAAGCACAGCCAGAGCAGACCATGTGGATGGAGAGGTCTCTCGCGCCATTTGCTTCACATGCCGGGCTCCGTCATTCTCCATGCCGCCTGCGCTCTCCTGAGATTCCTATTTCAACTGCGATCGACCTGTCCCCCTCCAGAGAAGTACAGGGTATTCGAAGGTCTACATCATTCTAGCCACGCTCATCCTGAAAAGAGCATCCCGCAAAAGAGTCAAATTCTTCAAAAAGTTACCCTTGGAACCTCTGCACGCACGGTCGTACCGCAAATGCAGGCGCACACGACGCGCGGGTGCGCCTTCCAGAGCGCAGCAGAACTCGGCCCATTCGGCTCTCTTCGCAGCCTATGGTCCTTTACCTTACGCCTCTTTGCCGGGGCTGCCACCCCAAATCATGCGTCCCGCATCCCGCCCGTAATGGGGCCTGGCACTGGACAAACCTACCCGTCATCCGCCTCCCTTCGTCCGCAATCGGGCCTATATCGTCTCCCCGCACAGCCCAAACGCGCCTCCTCCTTATACTGGGTCCATGGAACGCACCATCCTGAACCCACGTCACGCCTGTCTGCTCCTCATTCTGGGCCTCTTCACCGCGCATTCTCCCTTGGCCCATGCCTGGGGCGATGAGGGACACCGCATCATCAACCGGCTTGCCATCTTCAACCTTCCCAGCGATGCCCCCGCGTTCCTGCGCTCTGAAGCTGCCATCCGCGAGATCGAATACCTCGGCCCCGAGCCTGATCGCTGGCGCTCCCCGTCTGAACCTGAACTAGTCGACGCACAGGCCCCCGAGCACTTCATCGACCTCGAACTCGCCGACGCCCTCGGCCCGCTTCCGCACCGCCGCTTCGACTTTGAAGCCAAAGTCTTCGCCGCCGGCGAGCGTCCTGAGAAGATCGGCCTGCAGCCCTGGCAAACGACCGAGGTCTGGGAACGCCTCAAAGCTGCTCTGCGCGCCTACCGTCATCTGGCCGCCTCCGGGCAAGACACCGCGCCGGTCGAGCAGGCAGCCATCTTCTACGCCGGCTGGCTCGGCCACTACGTCGGCGACGGCTCGCAGCCGCTTCACACCACCATCCGCTACAACGGCTGGGTCGGGCCCAACCCGAACGGCTACACCACCGCCCATCAGATTCACTGGGAATTCGAAGGCCCCTTTATCGGAGCCAACATCCACCCACCCCAGGTACAGGCGCTTATCGCGCCCCTCCAGCCCATTCAGGGGGACGTCTTTGACCCCTACGTCGCCTATCTGCGCCAATCCGCAACCCAGGTTGAGCAAGTCTACATTTTTGAAAAGTCGGGCGGATTCACCGGCGCCGGCTCGGCCCAGTCCCGTGCCTTTGCCGCGGAGCGCCTCGCCGCCGGCGCCAGTATGTTGCGCGACTTGATCTACAGCGCATGGTTGCAGAGCGCCATCCCCGTCAAGAGTCCGTGGGAGGCGCAGTAAAGTCCGTCGCTGACCGGGCAGGGCAGGCCCGCGCTCGCGGCCCCTGAACCCGGTCCGCCGCATCGCTGCCGGTTACGAAGGTGACCCATCTTGCCGGTTCAACGTTGTCACAGCACCATCGGCATGCTCCAATGGCCTTAAGACTGACACGCTCCTATACCTATAAAGAGACCAGGGGAACTGTTACATGAATGAGTCTGCCGAGAATGAAGCCGGCCTGCCGGGCGCTGACCCGGCGAAGACTGGCGACACCGATCCTGCATCGGCCCCGGAAACCCCTGCGGCCTCCGGCGGTGCGACTTCTGAACCTAACGACCATAATGATGGTATCTTCCATTCCGACGCTCCTCGCACCGAGCCCGAACCCCCTGTATCTCTCCGCAAGGCTCCCTCTAAACAGCTTCTCCTCGTGATGGCTGGATTCGCAGTGCTCCTCACGCTGCTGGTCGTCCTCTTCGCGTTTCACCATAACGGAGAAGAGACGCCCAGTGCCGACTCCCAGGACCTCGGCGAGGGCATCTACAAGCCGGCCGGCCTCCGGGGCCACCTGCTTGTCCGCTGGGATGGCAAGCTGCACTATCAGGTCCAGATTGAGCCCATCGACCCCACGGTTGCGGCAGGATTCAATTTCGTCCTGAGCAACCCTCCCCTGCCCATCAACCTCACCATTCGCCTCGTCGACTCCTCCGGTTTCGCCCTGTGCCAGAAGGACGTTGTCATCCCTTACAGCCCCGCAGACGCTCTGCCGCCAGTCGCCGTGCCGGCGCATCTGCCTGCGAACAAGGCCGCCGCCGCGCGCATCCAGCAGGCTGAGTCGGCGCGCCGGGCGCACGTCGCTCAACTGCAGGCGCAGGAAGACGCGCGCAGGCACGGCCAGGACATCTTCTATGATCAGCGCGACAACGACCGCAAGATTGTCGCCATCGATGCTCAGGGCGAGATCCCCTGCTCCAAGCAGGCCTACAAGCACGTCGATTACTGGGAGATCACCACAAACTTTCCCACCCTGGATGATCAACAGGCGCTTATGAACCACAACGCGCAGCAAGCGGATGAGCAGGCACGGGCGGCGCGCCGCGGCGCTGCGCAGAAAAATACCCGCCGGCCCGTCTCCGGCTTCTACATTCAGGGCGATGAACATATCACGGGCTACGATGCTTCCAGGGAGCTGCTTGCCACCAGCCCTGGCAGAAGCTTCTTCATCGGCAGAAAGACTGATCAGCCCATCGCCGCCAGCTGGGCCGCCAACTTCGCACTCATCCACTACAAGTGCGACCAGCACGCACAGTGCGCCCTCACCCACTCCGGCACAGCCAATGTCATCTATGGCAGGCTGAACGACTGATTCTTTCCGACGCTCCACCGCGCAGTGCATCCCACCCTTCGGGAATGCGCAAGCAGCGGCAGGTCACTCCGCATTATCAATCTGCGCCCGCTGCAGTTTGTCGGAGTAATCCACGTACACGGCCTTCCACGTCGTGAAGAACTCGATCGCGCCCAGCCCCTCGCGGTGTCCGTTCCCCGTCTGCTTTACGCCGCCAAAAGGCAGATGCACCTCCGCGCCAATCGTCGGCGCATTGATGTACGTAATCCCCGCCTCCAGATCGCGAATCGCCGCAAAGGCCCGGTTCACGTCCTTGGTGTAGAGCGCCGTCGAAAGACCGTAGTCGATGGAGTTTGCGATCTCCAGCCCCTGCTCAAAGCTCTCGAATTCAATCAGGCTCACCACCGGGCCAAACACCTCTTCCCGCGCAATCCGCATCGTCGGCGTCACGCCGCCCAGCACCGTCGGCTCAAAGAACGTACCCTTGCTGTATGCTCCCCCGGTCAACGCATGGCCGCCCGCAAGCAGCTTTGCTCCCTCGGCCAGCGCAATCTCCACATATTTCTTTGAAGTCTCAATCTGTCCCGCGTTCACCTGCGGACCCACTTCGACTGACTCGTCCAGTCCATTGCCAACCTTCAAAGCCCTGGCCCGCGTCACAAATTCCGTCGTAAACTTCTCCGCAATTCCCTTCTGCAACAGAATGCGGCTGGTGGCCGTGCAGCGCTGCCCCGTCGTTCCGAACGCGCCCCAAAGCGCGCCGTCCAGCGCCAGATCAAGATTGGCGTCGTTGAGCACAATCTGCGCATTTTTGCCGCCCATCTCCAGCGAGACCGGCTTGAACGTAGCCGCGGCCCGCTGCCCCACCAGCGAACCCACTTCGCTGGACCCGGTAAAGCTGATCGCGCGCACATCGGGGTGCTCCACCAGCGGCGTGCCCGTGGCCGAACCGCTGCCGCTCACCAGGTTCACCACCCCCGCAGGCAGCCCCGCATCCACCAGCGTCTGCACCAGGTTGTAGGTTGAAAGCGGCGTATCCGTCGCCGGCTTGATGACGCACGTATTCCCCGCCACCAGCGCGGGAAACAGCTTCCAGCTAGGAATCGCCATGGGGAAGTTCCAAGGCGTAATCAGGCCCACCACCCCCAGCGGCATGCGCACGCTCATCGCAAACTTGTTCTGCAGCTCGCTCGGCGTCGTCACCCCAAAAAGCCGCCGCCCTTCGCCGGCTACATAGAACGCCTCGTCAATCGCCTCCTGCACGTCGCCGCGCGTCTCCGCCAGCACCTTGCCCATTTCGCGGGTCATATCGCGGGCGTACTGCTCTTTGCGCTCCTGGAGCAGCAGTCCCGCCCGCATCAGGATCTCAGCCCGCTTCGGCGCAGGCACCAGACGCCACGTAGTGTAGGCCTTCTTCGCCGCAGCCACCGCCAGCGCCACATCTTCCGCGGACGAGGAGGGAAACGCGCCCACCACATCCGCATGGTCTGCCGGGTTCAGGTTGAGGATGGTCTTGCCGCTCCTGGCCGGGAGCCACTCGCCGCCAATCAGATTGCGATACACGGGATAAGTCATATAAGCCTCGCAGAAGTGGATCAATACCCTTCGCGCGCGGAGCCGTCGCCCCTGCGGCGCAATCAATGAGTCTACCGCACGCCGGCATCTTTTCGCACGGTAGTCACTTCGCGGCGCAGGCAGCGGGGCCCCCGGTGGCCGTACAATGCATATTGAGGTAAAGCAAGTTCTCCCATGTCATCGAACGGTTATCCTTCGCGCTCCTCGCGGTCGCACGGCCTGCGCTCACTCTTCAGCATGTTTTCGAGCGATCTGGCGATCGACCTAGGCACTGCCAACACCCTCGTCTTCGCCGCCGGCAAAGGCATCGTGGTCAATGAGCCGTCCATCGTCGCCATCAACAAGAACACCGGCGAAGTCGAGGCCGTAGGCAAGGAAGCCAAGGAGATGCTGGGCCGCACGCCTGGGAACATCGTGGCCATCAAGCCCATGAAAGACGGCGTCATCGCGGACTTCAAAGTCACCGAGAAGATGCTCAATTACTTCATCCACAAAGCGCACAACCGCAAGATGCTCGTGCATCCGCGCATTGTCATCGGCGTGCCCTCTGAGATTACGCAGGTGGAAAAGCGCGCCGTCGAGGACTCCGCCTATCGCGCCAAGGCCAGCGAAGTCTACCTCGTCGAGCAGGCCATGGTCGCCGCTATTGGCGCGGGCCTGCCCATCACTGAGCCGGGTGGCAACATGGTCGTTGACATCGGCGGCGGCACCACCGACATCGCCGTCATCTCGCTCTCCGGCATCGTCTACTCGCGCTCCGTCCGCATGGCCGGCAACCAGATGGACGAGGCCATCACCAACTATCTCAAGCGCAAATACAACCTGCTCATCGGCGAGCGCACCGCCGAGCAGATCAAGATGGAGATCGGCTCCGCCTTCCCGCTTGACAAGCCCCTGACCATCGAGATCAAGGGTCGAAACCTCATTGAAGGCGTGCCCAAGACCATCACCATCGACGACAGCGAAATCCGCGAGGCCTTAAGCGAGTGCATCGCCGTGATCATGAATGCCATCCGCGTCGCCCTCGAACGCACCCCGCCCGAGCTCTCCGCGGACATCAGCGACCGCGGCATCGTGCTCACCGGCGGTGGCGCGCTCATCAAGAACCTCGACAAGCGCATCCGCGAAGAAACCGGACTGCCCGTCTCCGTCGCGGACGATCCGCTCGCATCCGTCGTCCTCGGCACCGGCAAAATGCTCTCCGACTTCCGCCTGTTGCGCAAAATCAAGATTGACTAAGCGGCGGAACTGACGCGGCCGGTAAACAAATCTTTCCCCGCGCGCCCGGGCTTGGGCCCTGAGCTTTGCCATGGAACCGTTTTTCGTCCGTTATCGGAATCTTCTGGTGCTTCTGGCCCTGCTGGCGGTACAGGTCGTCGGCCTCGCCGTGCAGGTGCACCGTGCCGATTCCGGACGCATGAGCCTTGATCCACGCGACTCCGGCGGAGTGCGCCTCATCCGCCTCTGGGCTAGTGCATTCGTATCGCCCCCCGAGCGGCTCATTCATTCCTCAGGACTCGACCTGCTCGATCTCTGGCAAAACTATATTGACCTGCGCCATGTCCGTCAGCAGAACCAGGACCTGCAGAAAACCGTCGACCGCCTCCGCCTTGAACAAGCCGCGTTGCTTGAAGACGCACGCCAGGGCCAGCGCCTGCAGGCACTCCTGCACTTCCAGGAAACGTACCTCTACAAAACGCTCCCCGCACAGGTCATCGGCTCCAGCGGCACCACCCAGTCCCGCGTCCTCTACATCGACAAGGGCACAGTCGACGGCCTCCAGCACGACATGGCCGTCATCACCCCGGACGGCATCGTCGGCAAGGTGCGCGACGCCTTTTCGCACGCATCCCAGATCCTCGTCATCAACGACCAGACCAGCGGCGCAGGGGTCATCCTTGAAACCACGCGCATTCGCGGCATCCTGCGCGGCAACGCTCAGGGCCAGCCGCAGATCGTCGGCATTATCGCCGACAACCGCATCCAGCCCGGCGAGCGCGTCCTCACCGCCGGCGGCGACCAGATATTTCCCCGCGGCCTGCCCGTCGGCGTCGTCGACAAGGTGGTACGCGACCCTCAACGCGACGGCTTCATCAACGTCATCGTCAAACCCTATGCCCAGCTCGACCGCCTCGACGAAGTGCTCGTGATCACCTCCACCGAACCGCGCTTCTCGCCCGACCAGCAGCAGGACATGGCCATGAGTCAGGCTCTCAAAGGCGCGGAGGTCCAGCAGGAGGAGGCCCAGAAAAAGGCTTCCGCGATCATGGCCGAGCGGTTGCCCGGCCTCATCGACCCCAACCTGCCCCCGGACCAGCAACCGCTCCATGACAGCACCCCGCCGGTACCCGTGGCCCACCCCCCGCAGCCCCTGCGCCCGGACCGCTTCACGCCGGGCACCGCGCCCGACCTGCAAAACAGCCAGCCCGGCGCGCCCGCGCAGTCTGCACAGACGCCGCAGAGGAATCCATAACCATGCCTGTCCTCTCCGCCAATTCGCGCCGCGAACTCGAGATTCACCGCTTCCCGGTTCTCGTCTACGCGCTTGTGCCGCTCACGGCGGTGGTCCTGCAAGCCTGGCTGCCCCGCGTGCTCGGCCGCTTCGCCTGGTTCGATCTGCCTCTGCTCATCATCGTCTACTTCGCGCTCGGCAGGCCCAGCCCCATTCAGGGAACGGTGATGGGCTTTGTCCTCGGCATCTTTCAGGATGCGCTCACGCAGCACGCCATCGGCATCAACGGCATCGCCAAAACCCTGGTTGGCTTTCTCGCATCCTCCTTCGGCGTGCGCATTGACGTGGAGAACCACACCATCCGGGTCCTGCTGGTGCTGTTCTTCTCCCTGCTTTCCAGCACACTCTATGTCTCTGTCTACCGCGTCCTTCTGGGCCTCTCGCTGGACTGGAACTGGCTCGACGAGCTGCTCAAAGCCGCCGGAAACTCCATCCTTGCGCTGGCGCTCTTTCCCCTGCTTGACCGCTTCCGTATCCGGGATTGAGCGCGGATGCGCTCCCGGTTTTCACCGGATTGTTTTTCCCCGCGGTGCGCATCGAACGCCCAACCCGTATCGCGGTATCCTGAGAGTGCAGGCAAATGGCTTTTGACAGGTTCACACGCGGCGAAAAGCTCTCCAGCCTCAAGCTGACCGTAGTGCAATACGGCATCCTCGTGATGATGCTCGCGCTCGGTTCGGGGTTGTGGCGGCTTCAGGTGCTGGGCGCAGACAACTTCCGCGTCCTCGCCGAGCAGAATCGCATTCGCAAAGTCCCCATCCTCGCTCCCCGCGGCAAGCTCTTCGACCGCGAAAACCGCCTCATCGTCGACAACTATCCCTCGGTCTCCTGTTTCCTCGTCCGCGAACAGGGCCACAACGTTGATGCCGACCTGCCCCTGATCGCCCGCGGCCTCGGTCTCGACCTCGAACAGTTACGCGCCACCCTGCGCCGCTACCGCAGCGCGCCCGGCTACCAGCCCATCCCCATCAAGCAGGAAGTGACGCCCGACGAGCAGGCCTTTATCGCCGCCCATGCCAGCGAGCTGCCCGAGCTTGAAACCATTGACCAGGAACGCCGCCTCTATCCCCGCGACGGATACGCTGCGCACCTCATCGGCTACGTCGGAGAGGTCAGTGAAGAGATGCTCAATGACCCGCGCTATGCCGCCTATGAGCCCGGCGACGTCGTCGGCAAAGCCGGCGTCGAAGAAAGCTACGACCAGCTTCTCCGCGGCCAGGACGGATCCCGCGACGTCATCGTCGACAGCCGCGGCCGCGAGGTCGGCTACCTGCGCACCCAGCATGCCACCCCCGGCCAGGACCTGCGCCTCACCATCGACAACGACCTGCAGCGCGCCGCCGAACTCGCCCTCGGCGACCGCCAGGGCGCCATCGTCGCCATGGACCCGCGCAACGGCGAGATACTCGCCATGGTCTCCCGGCCCAGCTTTGATCCCAATGACTTCGCCGTCCGCATCGACCGCACCGCCTGGAACAAACTCATCACCGACCCCGAACACCCGCTCTTGAACAAGGCCATCCAGGCGCAGCTCGCTCCAGGGTCCACCTTCAAGGTCCTCATGTCGGTCGCCGGCCTTGAAGAGGGCATCGCGCAGAACCTCCGCGTCGAATGCAATGGCGGGGCCAACTTCTACGGCCATTACTACCACTGCGATGAAAAGCACGGCCTGGTGGACATCCACAACGCCATCCCCATGTCGTGCGATACCTTCTACTACACGCTCGCTGACAAGCTTGGCATCGATCGTATCTCCCGCTATGCCACGGAATTCGGCTACGGCCAGAAGACCGGTATCGACCTGCCGGGAGAACAGGCTGGCCTCATGCCCTCCGCGCAGTGGGTGATGAAGAACTACCACCGCAAGTGGTACGCCGGCGAAACCATCTCCGTCGGTATCGGTCAGGGCGCCATCGAGGCCACGCCCCTTCAGCTCGCCCGCATCATCGGCGGCATCGCCTCAGACGGCCACATGGTTCGTCCTCACACCGTCTTTCCTGACCAGCTTCCCGCCGACTTTCGCCACGCGCTGCTCGACACCTACCCCGGCTCCGGAAAGGTCGACATCCCCCTCGACTCCGATGCCTGGATGACCATCACCGACGGCATGGCCGAGGTCACCCAGCCCGGCCTCTACCACACCGCAGGCTCGGCGCATCTTGAAGGCATTGACCTCGCCGGCAAAACCGGCACCGCCCAGGTGATGAGCCACGAAGCTCTGGACCGCACCAACAAGGGCCGCATCACCTATCCCAATGTCTGGTTCGTCGGGGTCACCCCGCGCCGCAATCCCGAGCTGGTCGTCACCGTCCTCTGGCAGAACGGCGAGTTCAGCTTCTACCCCGCCCGCATCGGCGCCCAGGTTGTCGCCGCATATGTTGAGAAGCAGCGCCGCCTGGCCCACAATCTGCCCGCCGTCAAGGCCGCCACCGCACCGGCTGCGCCTCCCAAACCCGCCGAGGTCGGCGCCATCTGGTCGCAGCCGGAGACCAGCAACGGTCAGCAGGTCGCGCGCATTCACGCCGGCCGCTTTTTCGTGGGTCCGCCGGTACCCGGCGGCGCGCGCGCCCCCGCCGCCTCCGCACATCCCTCTCGCACGGCTTCCGCCCTGCCAGGGCGGCTCGCTCTCGCCCTGCCGCCACAGCAGATAAGGACTCCATGAATCCGGCACGCCGCTTCCTCAGCTTCCGCGACTTCGACTGGGCTCTTTTGGCGATGGTGCTGGTGCTCTGCGCCCTGTCGATCTTTGAAATCTACTCCGCCACGCTGCACACCCGGTACGCCGGTTTTCACACCAAACAGGTCTTCTGGATCGTCGGCGGTCTCTTCGGCATGTTCCTCTTTGCCAAAATCGACTACCACAAGCTCATCGACTTCGCGCCCTGGATCTATGGCGTCTTTCTCTTCCTGCTCGGCATCGTTTTGATCCCCGGCATCGGCCACAAAGCCCTCGGCGCGCGCCGCTGGATCAAGCTCGGGCCGGTCCTCTTCCAGCCGTCCGAGTGGGTCAAGCTGGTGCTCATTCTCGCCGTAGCTCGCTATTTCGCCAACCTGGGCGGCCGTTCCCTCACCGGGCGCGACATCTTCAAGGCCTTCGTCCTGGTTGGCGTCCCCATGCTGCTCGTCCTCAAGCAGCCCGACCTCGGCACCACACTCACCTACGCGCCCATTCTCATGGCAGGCCTCTTCCTCGGCGGCATCAGCATCCGCCAGTCGATCATTCTTTTTACCGCGGGTCTGGTACTCATCGCCGGAGCATGGACCAGTGGCAAGGTCCTCAAGCCCTACCAGAAGGCCCGTCTCACCAGCTTCATCAACCCCGACAACGACCCGCGCGGCAGCGGCTACCAGATTCGCCAGTCCCTCATCGCCGTCGGCTCCGGCGGCATCTGGGGCAAAGGCGCGGAAAAAGGCACCCAGACCCAGGGCGATTTTCTGCCCATCCCCCACGCCGACTTCATCTTCGCCGCCTTCAGTGAGGAACATGGCTTTGTCGGCGCGATTCTGGTCCTACTGTTATACTTCTCCATATTGATGCGTTTGATTCAAAACGCTCAAACAGCCGCCGACCTGCCCGGGGCCCTCCTTATTATGGGAATCGTGGCTGTGTTGACCTTCCAGATCGCGGTCAATGTAGGCATGGTCATAGGGTTTATGCCCGTCACCGGAATCCCATTACCGTTAATGAGTTACGGCGGATCTTCGGTGTTGTTTACCTTCCTGGCGCTGGGTGTCGCGATGAACGTGCGCATGCGCCGGTTCGTAAACTAGGCGTCTCTGCCCGACAGGATGGGACGCTGGAGACACAAGTTCACCCCGCTTGCGAAGCTCGGAGGGGTCCGAAACGCAAGAGGCATATTTTTGAAGTATTTACGCCGGCCAGGTCCCGATGGACCGCAAGGCCCGGCAGGATTGGGTTCATGAGCTCGCAAAGACGGGAAACCCGTTGGCAGCGTACATCTTGCACCGAGCGCGCGGAGGCGTGGAGCGGTTTGCCCCGCGTCACAGGTGCGCGCCAGGGCGGTGCAATCGCCAACGGTACAACGGCCCCGCCGGAGGCTCCGGCGAGCTGGGTCACAGACTCTTTGCACAAGGATCGCCCCATCGAACAGCTTGTCGGTCAGGACGACCGCTGCGGCACGCCGCCCTCTCGGGCCGGCAACCGCGCCGCCGTCGGAACACCAGCGAATCGCAGGTCATCCCTCCCGCACATTCCCATCCCTCCCGGTCTCGCGTCTTTCCATCCAGCCTCGCCGCAGGCCCCGGCAGCTCACAGCCGCCGGGCGGAAAGGTACGATGGCAAAGGAAATCTGTATCTCCTCTACGCCGCATGAGACGCGGCTCGCGATTCTTGAAGACGATCAACTCGCGGAAATCTACTACGAGCGCGAAAACGAGTACACGCTCGCAGGCTCCATTTACAACGGCAGGGTCACGCGCGTACTGCCCGGCATGCAATCGGCTTTCGTCGATATTGGCCTCGAGCGCGACGCATTCCTCTATGTAACCGACTTCCTCGAACTGGAAGACCAGGAAGAGACCGACGAGCTCGAAAAGGCGGCCTCTACCGGCAGCACCCAGCCTCCCCGCGAGGTGCGCCCCGCCGGCGAGCGCGGCCAGCGCCAGCGTTCCGAACGCCGCGATCGGCGCCCGGCTCCTGAAGCCGCGCCTGAAGCTGAAGAAACCGAATCCGAAACGACGGAACCGCAGCAAGCCGCGCCGGACGTCAATGAGGCGGCGCCGGACGCTGTCGATGAGCACGGCGCGCGCCGCTGGCGTGGTCGCCGCCGCCGCCGCGGTGGCCGCGGTTCGTCCGGTCCCCAGGACGAAGGCTCAAAAGGCACAGCGGAACTCCAGGAGACGCAGCACGCGCAAGAAGCGGAGACTGAGCCCGCCGAAACCCACGAAATCCAAGCCACCGCCGCGCCGCGCGCCGAGCGCACTCCTACGCCCTTTGTGCTGCCCGGCGAGTCGCTCTCGAAATACGGCGGCACGCCGGCAGAAGAGGCCGCCAAGCCCGCGGAGCCCGAGCCTCCCGCGCGTCCTGCCTCCACCTATCGCCCCGCCACACTCATGGAGGGTCCTCTCTCGTGGGACGGCAGCGGCCTGCTCCCCGGCGAGTCACTCGCCCGCCACCGCAGCCGATCGATCGAGCCCGCAGACCGGGTGAATGGCGAGCCTCAAGGCACCTTTGCCGACGCTCCCGGTGTGCAACCCCATGCAGAGGCTCACCACCCGACTTCGGCCCCCGTCGAGCCTTCCGCGGAAGCACCGCAAAGCCAGCCCGCCCGACAATTCTTCGTCGAAGAGGAAATGACCGAGGAAACAACGGAAGCTCCGCGTGAGACTTCCGGCATCGAGGCATCGGCTGAGCTTGAGGACGACGGCGCCGAGCCCGATGCCTCTGCCTCTCATCATGTCGATCCGCTTCCGCCGAATGGCTTCCGCCTCTTCGGCCTCGGCGGCAAAAAGAAGAAGGATGAGCCGCAGCCCAAAGATGCCGCTCCGGCAGCAAGTTCCGTTGCATCCGTCTCCGCCTTCGCGCCCGGCAGCGGCCTGGTGGAAGAGGAAACCATCGAGGGAGCAGAGTACGACGTCGCGCAGCACCCGCGCCACAAGACCGACGAGCACGACCTCGACGAGTACGAGGAGGAGACACTCCCGACGCAGGTTCGCTCCGGCGAAATCGGCGAGATGCTCCAGGAAGCTCACCTCGATCACCGCATCCAGATGAACTTCGACTCCGCAAACGGGGAAGACGACGAAGACGAGGCCGAAGAAGAAGAGGGCGAGGAAGAGTCCGCCACAGCCGAGGGCCAGCCCGCCGGTGAAGGACATGCCCCGCAGCGCCGCGATCGCGGAGGCCGTGGCCGCCGTGGACGAGGGCAGCCGCCACCCCGGCCAGGCGACCGCCGCGGCCCCTCGCGCCGCTCGGCACAGACAACGAACCTGCCTATCATCTCTGACCTGCTGAAGCCCGGCCAGGAGATTCTCGTTCAAATTGCCAAGGAGCCCATCGCCAAGAAGGGCGCACGCATCACCTCGCATATCGCCCTGCCCGGCCGCTTCCTGGTCTTCATGCCCACGGTCTCGCACGTCGGCGTCAGCCGCAAAATTGCCTCTGATGAAGAGCGTCAGCGGCTGAAGAGGGTTCTCGTCAGCGAGCGCGGCGACGCCTCGGGCGGCTTCATCGTCCGCACCGCCGCCGAGGGCGCCTCGGAAGAAGAGCTCCGCGCCGATCTCCGCTTCCTCATCCACCTGTGGAACGAGATCAAGCAGCGCTCCGAGTCGTCAAAGTCCCCCGCGCTCATCTATCACGATCTGTCGCTCATCGAGCGCATCCTCCGCGACCAGGTCAGCGCCAACTTCTCCTCCATCTGGGTTGACTCGCAGGAGGACTACGAGCGCATTGTGCGCTTCCTCAACCGCTTCTCGCCCACGCTGGTGCGCCGGGTCAAGCTTTACACCAAAGAGGTTCCGCTCTTCGAGCACTTTGGCATCCAGGATGAAATCTCCAAGGCCCTGCGCTCCAAGGTCTGGCTCAAGTCGGGCGGCTCCATCGTCATCAACCAGACTGAAGCCCTGGTCGCCATCGACATCAACACCGGCAAATACGTCGGCAAGACCGCACGCCTTGAAGACACCATCGTCAAGACCAACCTCGATGCCATCCCGGAAATTGTCCGCCAGATTCGCCTTCGCGACCTTGGCGGCATCATCATCATCGACTTCATCGACATGGACGAGCGCAAGAACCGCTTCAAAGTGATGGCCGCTCTTGAAGAGGCGCTCAAGAATGACCGCGCTCCAACTAAAGTCTTGCAATTCAATGACTTTGGCCTGGTCGCCATCACCCGCAAGCGCGTCAAGCAGTCGCTGGAACGTACCCTGAGCGTACCCTGCCCCACCTGCCAGGCCACAGGCATGGTCAAGAGCCCCGCCACCGTGTGCAATGAGATTTACACCGAGTTGCGCAAGATGCGGAAGCACTTCGAGAGCGCCGACGTGCTGCTGCGCGTGAATCCCGAAACCGTCAAAGTGCTCAAATCCAACAACGCACGCTGGCTCACCGAATTCGAAGAGCTGGTCGGCAAGAATATCCTTGTCAAGAGCGATCCGGCGCTACATCCTGAGCAGTTCGATATTCAGGGCTGAGCTTCACCTGCCCACAAAGCGGGCCGAAAACCACGCAGGCCGGAGCCCATCTCCGGCCTGTTGCATTATTGATGCCGCGCAACCTCTTACCTTCGATTGCTCTTTCTGCTCCGCTCCGCGCAACCTCCTGGTCCAATCCCGTGTCTAAGTGTGCATAATCGAAGCTGCGTAAGGGTTGCGCAGGTAAGGAAAATCCGACCCACGAGGTACAGACATGTCATCGCCAAGTTCGATGTCGCTGTTCAAGTATGTTCTTCCCATTTCAGCCGCGGTAATTTTCTCCGCAGTCTCTGCGAGTGCCCAGTTCTCAACTTCATCCGCCTCTTCCAGCGCACCGGCGGTCGCGGCTTCTGAATCCAGTTCCGCCGCCCCCACGCTTGTCGCTATGAACGATGCTGCTGCGCTGCCCGCTGCACCTGAGCCTGCTGCGGCTGCGCCCGCTGCAGGAGCCGCTCAAAGCGGCGGCTACGGCGGCAGCCACGGCTATCACGAACACAGCCTGTGGAGCAGTCTCGTCTTTGAAGCGGGTGGCGGCTTTAATGGGCCAGTTGGCAGCGCCAACAACTTCATCACCTGGGGCGGCAACCTCAACCTCGGCGCAGGCTATCGCTTCAACCCAAAATTCAGCGCGTTGCTTGAGTACCAGTTCATCGACGACAAGCTGCCCGGCAAGCTGATCGCAGAAACAGGCGCCACCGGCGGCAACGCCCACATCTGGTCTTTCACGCTGGCTCCCGTCTATGAGTTCTTTCCCAAGAGTTCCAACGATGTGTACGCCACCGGCGGCTACGGTTTCTACCGCAAAGTCACCAACTTCACCAACCCCGCGCCAACCCAGTACTGCAGCTATTTTTATTGCGGTACAACCTACGTCAACCAGGTCGCCGGTCATTTCTCCAGCAACCAGGGCGGCTGGAACATCGGCGGCGGGTATGAGCACAGGCTCGGCGGCATGTATGGCGAGAGCCGCGTCAAGCTCTTTGCTGAAGTCCGCTACCTGGATGTCCTGACCCCATCGGTCAGCACCCAGCCAAACGGTTTGAACACGGTGTCTGTCAACTCCGGAACCCGCTTGCTTCCTGTAACTTTTGGCGTTCGCTGGTAGCGGTTTTTTCCCTGCCAGATCGGCCCCCCACGCGTGCGCTCCATTTGATCGCCGCCGGGGGCCTTCCCATTTGCGCCGGTTACAGGATGCCCAGAACCCGCAGCCGCGCCAGCCCGCCTGCCAGCACGCCCAGCGGCGCAATGGCCACCTGGGCAAGCTGGTACCAGACCGGCTGCTTTCCGTGCGCCTGCAACGCGCTTAGCGCCGCCAGCGCCAGCAGAATCAATCCCAGCGCGAGCACATGGATGAGCGGATTGGCCGCGGCAACCCACGCCGTCACATACCCGCCCGCCGCACCCGCCAGAAACGACGCGCCCAGATTCACCAGCGTGTAGCTGAACCCCGGCCTCGCTTCCACAGCCGCAAGGCTCGGCGCCAGGCTCTGCAACAGGCCGCGCAGCGCCAGCACCAGCAGCATAGCCGCCCCGAACCCTGCCGCCAGCGCCAAAAATGCGTGCAGCATCACCACGGCTTGTACTCCGATTCGGTCGGCGTGCCCACTTCGCCGCGCCCAATGCGCGCCAGAAACTCCCGTGCCAGCCGAGGCTCGCCGGGATGGCTCTCTCCGTGAATCGTGCATAGGTCGAGGAACTCGTCGCACAGTGCATTCGGCTCTTCCGTCTGATGCGAAATCGCCTGCAGCGCAATGGCCAGCTCGCGCAGCCGCGCCGCCTCCGGCCACGCGTGACTCTCATCCTCAAGAGAAACATCTGAGAACAGGCCGCGCCGTCCCCGCGCGCACTCCGCCAGACAGGCCAGCAGTTCTTCAGCAAAGACGCGGCTCAGCGTCTCCAGTTGTTCAGAGCCCATTCCCTCGTGCGAGTCCATGCGATTCCCTGCTCACTTCCCCCGCATTGCCGCTTCCACATCCTCGGCGGTGTGCGGCAGCGCGGCGTCCAGGTCGATCAACTTGCCATCGGCGCCCACCAGAAAGTCGCATTCAATCCGCACGCCGATCTTCTCCTCGGGAATGTAAACGCCCGGCTCGATCGTGAAAACCATCCCCGGCTTCAGCACCGCCGGATAGTTCGCCGGATCGTGCACATCGATGCCCACCATATGCCCGAGCCCGTGCAGCCAGTACTTGCCCAGCGGCTGCCCGTGCAGGTCTTTGCCATGCGAGTTCACGTAGTTGTATGCAGCCGTGTCCAGCGAGTTGGGATCTTTGCGGTAGAAGTCGTTGATCGTCGATTTGTCCGCGACAAAGGCATCGATCGCTGCCTGCTGCGCGCCCAGCACGATTGCGTAAATCTCCCGCTGCCGCGCCGTGAAGTGGCCATTCGCCGGAACCGTCCGCGTAATGTCCGACGCATACATCGAGAACTCGCACGCAGCATCCACGACCACAACGTCGCCATCCTCAATCGTGCGCGAGTTGTCCGAGTAGTGCAGCGTCGTCGAGTTGATCCCCGAGCCCACAATGGGCGAGTACGCAGGCCGCTCGCAACCATGCTCCATCCACACCGCCGTCATCTCCCCGGCAATGGCCCGCTCCGTCACGCCGGGCTTCACAGCGTGAAACATCACCCGCTGCGCCGCGATCGATGCATCGGTCGCCTTTTCGATCAGCGCAACCTCGCCCGTATCCTTCACCTCGCGGAGCGGCATCGTCAAGGTCGTCACGTCAGGCGTGGCCGCTGGCTGATCCTCACCCAGCGTCGCCGCCGTGAATCCCACCAGCGCCTTGGCCTGTGCAGAGGCCGGCTGTGTCCACACATTCCACGCCAGTTTGCGGTCCGCGCCGATCATCCGGTTCAGCTCGGTAGGCAGCGCCGTCATCGACTCCACCGCGTCCACACCCGTCGCCGCCGTCACGCCCGGCGAATCCGCATCGAGCTTCGGCCCTGTGTAGGTCTCTGCGCGCAGGTTGCGCGTCGGCAAGAAGAGAATCTCGCGATACCCGCGCTCGCGCCCGCTGGCCGCCACCACCAGCAGAGCCGCGCCCGGCTCATTCCATCCCGTCAGATAGTAGAAATCCTCATCCTGCCGGTAGGGCATAAAGTCCAGCACCGGCTCTGCGGCTGCAAACAGAATCGCCACGCCGCCCTTCAGTCCCCCTGCCAGCGCCACGCGACGCGCATGATACACGCTCGCCGGCTGCTTCTCCAGCGCCTGCCCCGCGCAGGCAAAAGTTGCCGCAGCCAGCACCAGGCCTGCTGCCCATCGCCTCACACTCACCATCCCCATTACCCCTCCCGCGCGACCCGGATCATCGCCGCAACGCTGCGCTCCACATCTTCCTCCGTCGTCACCCACGACGACACGCTGATGCGCATCGCCGTCCGCCCCTGCCACACCGTCGATCCGCACCAGCACGTGCCGTCCTGCTGGATCCTGGCAACCGTCCGCAGCGTCTTTTCCTTCGAGCCGAATGACACCAGTACCTGGTTGATCGCAACCTCATTCAAAATTTGAAAACCCGCTGCATGCAATGCCTCGGCAAACCGCCGCGCATGAGCGCAGGTCCGCTCCACAAGCTGCGCCATGCCCTGCCGGCCCAGTGACCGCAACCCCGCCCACAGCTCTACGCCGCGCGCCCGCCGCGAAAACTCCGGCGTATAGTCCGCCGGCTCGCGCTGCTGGCCCATCACCAGATAGGGCGCGTCAATGGACATTGCCGCCCGCAGTTCAGCCGGGTCGCGCACCAGCGCAACTCCGCAGTCATAGCCGATGTTGGGCCACTTGTGCGCATCCGTCGCCCAGGAGTCGGCCAGTTCAAATCCCTGCACCAGATGTCGATACTGTGGCGAAGCCGCAGCCCACAGTCCAAAGGCTCCATCCACGTGAACCCAGGCTCCCGCCCCCCGCGCCGCGGGCACAATCGCTGCCGCCGGATCAAATCCGCCGGTATTCACATTGCCTGCCTGCAGACACAGGATCGTCCGCTCATCCATCCGCGGCAGCGCATCGGCGCGCATCCTTCCCTGGCCGTCCACCGGCACGCGCACCACGCGGCTGCGGCCCATGCCCAGCAGGCCCAGCGCCTTCATCAACGAGGGATGCGCCTCTTCCCCCACGACCACGCGCAACTCCGGCGCACTCATCAGGCCGTCGTTCTCCACATCCCAGCCCATCCGCGTATACAGCGCGTGGCGGGCCGCCGCCAAGGCGGTAAAGTTGGCCATGGTGGCGCCGGTCACGACCGCGCCGCCCGTACCCTGCGGCAGGCCCAGCATTTGCCGGGTCCACTCCAGCGCCGTCTCCTCCAGTGCCGCGGCCACCGGCGATTGCACCTGGAAAGATGCATTCTGGTCCCACGCCGTCACCAGCCACGCCGCACCCATCGCCGCCGGCAGGCAGCCGCCGTTCACAAATCCGAAGTAGCGGCCATTATTCTTCGCCACCGTCGCCGGAGACCCCAGCGTATCCAGCTCTTCCAGAACCGCTTCCGGGTTCTCGGGCAACTCCGGCAATGCGCCGCACAGCTGCTCCAGTTGCGCCACGGCCGCCGCATCTGGGCTCACCGCA
>JAJZGF010000197.1 GCA_021805025.1 Acidobacteriota bacterium | reverse complement strand
AGATATTCGACTGTCGCCCACGCCAAGCTCAGCCCGTCAAACGTGGCCGTCCCGCGCCCCATCTCATCCAGCAGCACCAGCGACCGATGCGTGGCCGTATTCAGAATCGTGGCTGTTTCCGTCATCTCCACCATGAAGGTCGAACGCCCCCGTGCCACGTTATCGCTCGCGCCGATGCGCGTATAAATCCGGTCCACTAATCCAAGCCGTAAGCTTTCAGCGGGAACAAAACTCCCCATCTGGGCCATCAGCACCAGCATCGCTGCCTGCCGCAGATAGGTGCTCTTGCCGCCCATGTTAGGCCCGGTAATCAGCAAGAGACTTGGCCCATCCTCTCCTGCATTCAGATATACGTCATTGGCGATGAACCTTCCCTCGCGCGTCTCCTCCATCCATTGCTCAATCACAGGATGGCGCGCCGCCACAGCCTCCAGCACAGGCTCAACTGTCAGCCGCGGCCGCACATACCGCCGCTGAGCCGCAAGATGCGCAAAGTTGGCCAGCAGATCGGCCTCCGCAACCGCAGCCGATGAGCGGCGGATTCTGCTCGCCGCGTCCAGCACAACCCTCCGCAATTCCGCAAAGATTCGCTTCTCAATCTCAATTGACCGATCGTGCGCGGTCAAAATCTTGCGCTCATATTCCTTTAACTCCGGCGTCGTAAATCGTTCAGCATTTACCAGCGTCTGCTTGCGCTCATAGTCAGCTGGAGCCATGCTCAAGTTAGCTTTTGTAATTTCGATGTAATACCCAAATACCGAGTTATATCGAACCTTCAAGGAACCTATTCCCGTCCTCTGCCGTTCTCGCTCCTCGATTGCCGCAATCTGTTGCCGCCCCGTGGTCGAAATCGCGCGCAGCTCATCCAGCTCCGCATCCACACCGGTCGCAATCACGCCGCCGTCTACCAGCGTCAGCGGTGGCTCGGTCACCAGCGTCGCAGCAATCCGCGCAGTCACATCGTCCAGCGCATCCAGTCGTGACACAAGCCCGCACCAGAGCGGTGCAGCCATCGCCTCCAGCGCGATCTTCAATCCCGGCAACCGTGCCAGGCTCGCTCCCAGCGCGCGCACGTCCCGGGGCCCCGCCGAGTCCAGACTCAATCGCGCCAACAGCCGCTCCAAATCGAGAATGCCGCCAAACGCCCGCCGCGCCTCCTCGCGCTTCAGCAGGTCGCCGTGCGCCTCGCCCACCGCCTCATACCGCGCCTCCAGGGTCACCCCATCCGCCAGCGGGCGCAGAATTGTCGCGCGCAGCAGCCGCTTGCCCATCGGCGTCAAACATGCATCCAGGGTGTGATAGAGCGTTGCCCGGCTTTCCTGCCCCCCGAAACCGAGCCCGGCAAACAGAGGCTCCACCAGCTCAAGGTTCCGTACCGTCACCTGGTCCAGTTCCAGCGCAGTCGAGTGTTCTTCGAAGCGGAGTGAATCAATGTGCAGCGCTTCATTCTTCTGCGTCGTGCGCACATAGTGCAGCACCGCGCCCGCCGCGATCGCCGCCGCATCATGGCCCGTCAGGCCGTACCCTTCCAGCGACCGCACGCCCAGTTGCCGCTCCACCAGGGGCACGGCAAACTCGCGGGTCCATACCCAATCCTCCACACGTGTCCGCGTCGCTGCTCGCTCCAGCCCTGCCGGAACCTCCGCGCCCACTGCCAGCAGCACCTCGCTGGGGTCTGCCTTCATCAGCGCGTCCACCGCCTGCTGCTGCGCCGCGGCACCCGCAAACTCCGCTGTCCGGAATTCACCCGTAGAAACATCCAGCAGCGCGAGCGCGCACACCGATTCCTTCGGCGCGCCGCTCGCAAAATACGCCGCGAGAAAATTGTTCTGTTCCTGCCCCAGCCCTGCATCCAGCGCCGTCCCCGGCGACAGCACCCGCGTCACCTCCCGCCGGACGATTTTCTTAGTGAGCTTCGGGTCTTCCATCTGGTCGCAGATGGCAATGCGGTAGCCTTTGCGAAGCAGCCGCGTCAGGTAGCTCTCCACCGCGTGATACGGTACCCCGCACATCGGCTGGCTGCGCTCGCGGTCCCGCGCCGTCAGGGTAAGCTGCAGCTCCCGGCTCACCACCACCGCATCGTCATAGAACAGCTCGTAGAAATCCCCCATCCGGAAAAACAGCAGCGCGTCCGGATTCTCCCGCTTCGCCGCCGTCCACTGCCGCATGAACGGCGTCAACTCGGTCGGAGCCTTGTCCATGGCCTGCGGGACAGCCACCGGTTCAACAGAGTTCTCGTCTGGAGGGGGAGCCGTCAAAGCCGTAGGTTGGGTCTCAGAGGGTTGCACGATTGATTACAAGATTACCGTGCCCGCGCGGCAAGCGATATGTCTGCGCCCGTCCCGGTGCCGCAGCGTTCAAGGGCCTGCGGCGCATTTGGCTTTCGCCGCCGTGCCCTCTTTGAGTCCGCTCGTAATAACGCCACCGCTTTCCTGGTCTATTTCACCGGCGATCCCGTCTGAATCTGTTGGAGCGACAGCGCATTCACCCAGCCGAAGACATTCGACACATACAGCGTGCCACCGACGATGACCGGCGAAGAGGGGCCAAACGAACCGCCAATGTGCTTTTGTCCAAGGATCGTTCCGTCTGAGACGCGAATTGCGGCAATATCTCCCGAGTGATAGGGCACGTACGCCACGCCATCCAGCACAGCCCCTCCGGCGCGAATCTGGCTGCCAAGGTGCGTCGTCCAAAGCTGTTTGCCCGTCTTCAGGTCAAAAGCGTGATAGTTGCCACTGACCGGGCTGCCTTCGTAGACAATCCCCCCGTCAATCATGGGCGTAGCCGTCTTCATCGCGGGCGGAACGGGGCCATTGGCCATGCGATGCTGCCACAGAATCTGCCCCGTCTTCGCATCCATCGCCAGGAGTACGTTCGCTACAGGGTTCGACGCATCGCCGGATTCAATCGTCGCTTCCTGGACGACAATTCCGGCAGCGTATGCGGGCGTGCAATCGCTGATGCCCGTTGCCACCAGACCGGGAATCGTGGTCCTCCAGGCAATCTGTCCGGTCTGTTGATCGATTGCATAGAAGTAGTTCGGATACGTCCCGCCGAGGAAGATCTTGCCATCACCTGCCGCTGGAGACGACATACTGACAAATGACTGAATGTCCGTCTTCCATACAAGCGTTCCCACGGCCGCGTCGAGCTTGTAAACATTTCCGTCGCCCGTGCCGACATAGAGAAATCCGTCAACATCCACAGGTGTCGGCATGATTTCGCCCGGCGTGTGATAGGCCCATAGCTCCTTGCCCGTTGTTCGATCGAGAGCATAGATGGAGTTCAGTCCGGGGCCGCGCACCGTCCGTTTGCCCTGCACGTAGTCCATGGTTTTTTCGTAATTGAAGTAGGCGTTTCCCGTCGACACAATCACCCGATCCCCGTCCACCAGCGGATTGCTCATGTTCATGTTCCAGCCGTAATGCGACCATACCAACTTGCCGGTCATGGCATTCAACGCATAGGTGTAGCCATTGTCATCGCCCACATACAAGATTCCCTGCGCAACCGAGACTCCCACGGGCATGCCGATCGTGTACGCGGTTGTCTTGAAGTCTCCATCCAGAGGAGGGCCGTTTAACGGAATCGCCCCCGCGCCGGCAAAAGCCCACGTAACCCCATGTCGCAGCGCATCGGGAGCGGAATTGGGAACAGCAAAAACCGAATTGCGCCCAGCCGCCGATCCATACGTCTTCCATTCGGAAGGAAAATACGGAGTCACATCAGAGCCGGGAAGATTTTCGGGGAAATTCTGGTTTGGAAACTCCTGCGCCACCGGATCGGTTGCCGTTTGCGCAGCGGCCTGCGTGGAGCAGGCGGCGCTTTGCAGGAAGAGAAAGCCAACCGCCGCAACAGGGAACAGTGCAGCGCTTACTGCTTTCCGAAATTCCATTACCTTTTTCTTTGTCATTTTCCTCATGTCCTTTAAACTCATCAAATGGGTGGATTTGCGGCATGTTTCAGAGGCTCCAGGGGAGCAATGTTCTTCTCTATTTGCGGCCTATGGACCACGGAATCATTGCGCGGAGGCAGCTTCCGGGTCAGCAACCCTCTTGTATCCGTCCACCGGAATCGACTTTTCACGCGCATATTTGCTCAACCTGCTATACTAACCGGTAAGTATACATATGAAATCACGACTTGTCACGACCCAAAAAATCGTTGAAACTGCCGCCGCTTTGTTTCTTCAGCACGGCTTCAACGCCGTGAGCATGGACCAGATTGCCGGTGCCGCACAAGTGACGAAAATGACGGTGTATCAGCACTTCAGGTCAAAGGAAATCCTGCTTTTACACTGCCTTCGATGGCGTTTGGAAAAGCGGGAGCAGTATCTCGATGAACATTTCAAAGGGCTGCAACCATCCAACACGCAGGCTCTCGATGTCTTCAATTGGATGGCAGAGAGGGAAGCCAAACGCGGCTTTCACGGGTGCGCATTTCTGAAAGCGACCCAGGAAATGGGCGCGACGCTCCCCGAGGTGCGTGCCATTGCGGTGGAAGCCAAGCGCCTGATGCGAAACCGGCTGGTCGGGATGCTTCAGACGGCAAGCTTCTCCAATGCAGAGCGGCTCGGCGAAGCCTTGTCGCTGCTGTTGGAGGGCGCGCAGGCGTTAAGCCTGATCGAGCAGAGTCCCAAGCCGCTTGAGGCAGCCCGCCGCGAGGCAGAGGGTCTTCTCGCGTCCAACATAAATGATTAAGCCAGATTCTGGCCGTTGAGCCCGCGTTACGGGTGTCGAGAGCAGAAGCAGAATGGAACCCAATCAACTCACCTCGTCCGCTAAAGAGCCCTCCGTGCTTCAACAATGGCTGCAGCACTTGCCCCTGCTTCTGTTCGTCGGATTCATCTCCTTTGTCTATTTTCATAGGCAGATGCCTCATGCGCCCAAACGGGTGAACACCGCAAGTCTTCAATTCGTCGGTTTGAACGGCCAACCGCTCCCCGCAGCGCTCTTTGAAAACAAAGCGATGATCGTGAATTATTGGGCTCCCTGGTGTGGACCCTGCCGCATTGAGACGCCCTCCCTGCAGAAATTGCAGCGAGAGCACCCGGATGACCTCGTCGTCATCGGAGTTGTGGCCGACGCGAGCCAATATAGACAGGCAGGCGAGTTCATGAAAAGCAGAGGGGTCTCGTATCCGCTCGTGCGCGAAACCCCGTTGATGGATGTTGTCTTCGGAGCCGTCTCGGTGCTTCCCACGACCTTCTACATAACGGCTGACGGTAAGGTCGTCCATGCGGGAAGCGGTCTGCTTCCAGAGATGCTCATGCAGCATTATCTGAGTGAAGCTCTAAAAAAATGAGATTGAGTTGGAACTTGCCCTCGCTCCTGGCCGGATCAACGCCGCCGGGTACAATCCTCGCTGAGCCGATCTTCGCGCCAACGGAGGACACGGGCCGTAATCTGAGGAGTGACATGAAGACAAGAAACCTTCTTACAGGAATCGTCCTCGCCGCAGGTTTTTATCTCTTTGCGACCTATACTGCAGCCGGCGAAGGCAACCACGCGGCCAAGCCTGCCAAGCCAGTCAGCGCCAAGCGATTCGACGCCCTTGCCAACGCCGCCATCGCCGCCATGCGCAGCCGCGCCGCCGAACTGCACGTCACCGGAGTTGCCGTCGTTTCCTACGCGCCCGGCGACACCATCCAGGGCTGGACCTCGCGCATGGCCGTCGTCGGCCGCATGAAAGACGAACCCAGTGCAACCGCCAAAGGCAACAACCTAATCGGCATCGCCTACGCCAAATCCGCTGAGATGGCCGACACCCTCCAGAACAGCGGCACTGCCAGCCGTCCACCGATGACCGGCGAATTCGGCTGGCAGGGCGGCGTCACCGCCAGGGGCAAAACCGGCCGCATCATCGTCGCCTTCAGCGGCGGCAGATCAGAGGACGATGTCCAGGTCTCGCGCGCGGGCCTTGCTGTTCTCCAGCCCGCGCTCTAGGTGCGTGTCGGGCATAGCGTTTCGCCAAGGGCGATGCAGGGTTTTTGGGTTGGTGTTCGATCTGGAGCGCCCAGACAGGAATCCCGCTGGTGGCTTATAGCAAGCTTTCCGTGCCGTTTTGGGTACAACGGGCACTTTTTCCCGCTGTTTTATGCCATTTCCAGAACCCAGCCGGCCCGGAACAGCTTCAGCAGGTTGCTCGCCGCGCACACCAGCTTCCACTCGCGGCTGACATTCTCTTTGCCACGCAAGCTGAAGCGGCGAAAACCGCGCTGTTCCTTGATCTGTC
>JAJZGF010000045.1 GCA_021805025.1 Acidobacteriota bacterium | reverse complement strand
TGAAAGAGGCCGGAGTTCATCCCAAAGTGCGCTGCGTTGCGGCAACGTCGGCCGATGTTCAATGGATGGTGCGTGCCGAGCGTGGTATCGCTCTGGTCGATCAAACAGTTGCGCTCGCTTCCGACCTGACGACCCGGCCGGTTGCCGGAGTTCAATGGATGATTGACACGGCCTTTGTTCATCACTCCGAGGCGGAGCATGTGGCTCTTCCCTTTGTCGTCCAATTCGCAAAGCAAATGAGTGATCGATCCATGCGAAAGCGCAGTCCAGCCAAACAGCGGAACGGGCCGGTCCAATTACAACTCCTCGCATAGCTCAGGCATAGCCATGCTGAATGCAATTATTTCTGCCACTTCGTACAACTCTATGTCGCCCAGTGCAATCGCGTAAGGAACAGAACAGCATCATCCACGGCAAAAGAGGCGTGGGGATATTGATAAGCCAGTAACCGACGGCTTGCCGCTCAACCTCTCAGGACTAGAAAGATTCTGTCCTTGTTCTCGGCTTTCTCGTCGATTCCTCTCAGTTGCCCGTAAACAATTAAATGTCGACGAGACTTGTGAATCAGAGGACTTTGATGATGCCTCGCGATAATATAAACCAATGCGAACTCCTTTCAAATCACTGCGCGCGATCCTTCTGATTCTCGTTTTACTCTGCTCCATTCGCTGCGCGGATGCGCAGAACGCAACACCTGGAGTGACGCCGGAACTCGCTCATCGCATTGAGGCAGTACTGCTCTCGAAAATACAATTTCCACCCGCCACTAGTTTTAGTTTCGGCACTCGCACACCGAGCGAGATCCCTGGATTCGATCGGATTGAGGTGCGGTGGAACAGCTCTCTCGGTGGAGGCAATGGTACATTTCCTTTGCTCATTTCAAAAGACGGATCGAGACTCGCCCAGTTCACTTCATATGACATCAGTGTCGACCCGAAGGAGAAATTTCAGGCTGGCGACCGACCTCCACGCGGCGGTCCTGAGGATGCCCCAGTACTCATTGTTGGCTTCGACGATTTGGAATGTCCATTTTGCGCACGCTTGAACGCGGAGCTATTCCCGGCCTTGCTGGATCACTACAAGGACTTGGTTCGAATCGTGTACCGTAGCTTCCCCGAAGAGGGCCATCCATGGGCAATGCGCGCAGCCGTTGATGCTGATTGCCTCGGTTCTCAAAGCGCACGAGCTTATTGGGCCGCAGTCGACGAAATCCATTCCCACTCTTCGGAGTATGGAGGCACCGGGAGGTCACTCGCTAAGGCGAAGGAAGAAATCGATGCCGAGGTGAGGAAGCAAGGCCAAGCCTTTCATGTGGACGTGACCAAGCTTGACGCCTGTATCGCCAAGCAGGACACTACTGCAGAGATCGCCAGCGTGCGTCTGGGTGAACAACTCGGCGTGGAGTCCACACCCACTATCTTTATCAACGGGGTGAAGGTGGTAGGCGCTTTACCGGTCGAATATATTTTTGGGTTAATCGATGATGCCTTGCGAGCTGAGGGCAAGGCGCCTCCACCGCCGTACGCGCCAAGCAGAGTTGTTGCGCCAACGTCTATGTCCGGAGCGGCGGCACCCCCCACGCCCAGGGCCCACTAGTTCGAGGCGGTTATCTTGTTGCCTGATGTCCAAGTTCGAAATGTATCGTCGCATGCCCGGAAAAACCAGTTGGTAAACAGCGTTTGTCAGGGCGGAATTCTATTACATCTGGTGATGGGCTGATTGTGAATTATGGAATCCGCCGCTGGCGGCTTAACGTTGTTCTAGGTGGTGGCATTCCGTTGTATCCGTCATTAGCCATAAGAGAAAAATTATGGCGGCATAGATACAAAGTCTTGGACGCGGAAAAATAACCGGGCTACCTTTCGGCACATGACGGCAAAATTCAAGCCGTCGGAGGTGCCGATGAACATCCTGCCTACGCAAACCGCCCGGCGCTGGATTGCTCGTTGGCAATCGTTGCGCCGCTTCTGCCCCGTCCTCAGCCTCTTCTCCCTGCTCATCCTCTCGCCGGCCCTGGCCCTTGCCCAAAGCGGCTCGCCATTCGACACAGGGTTCATGGCGCTCCAGAACCTATTCACAGGGACCATCGCTAAAGTTGCCAGCCTGATCGCCATCGTAATCGGCGGCTATGCGCTTATTCCACACGATGCAATCAAAGACAACATGACCATTCAGGGGCTTACCGAGCGATATCGCTGCAGCTAGGCTGCCCGAGCCGAAACCAACGTTGAAATCCAAGCGAGCCGCCTAACAAATTGCAAGTTTTTGGACCTGTCTTCGGGCAGGTCCTTCTTTCGTCTATGCCCGTCTTCACGCCCTGACAGTTGCTCTCGCACATTCGCCGGAGCGCCATGTTGCGCTCACGAAGTCGATACCGACGAACTTGTCACGCACTTCGATTTTTGGCAGGGGGCAACAGAGGAAAAGGACTTGGTGCGAATTCTCCAAGTAAAGGCTTCCTCTGGAGAGCTCGCGACATGTTTGTCGATCCACCAATTTGATCTCAAGCTCATGCATCTCTATGTTCTTGCGATGCGCGAGGACGGTAATGAAGCCTACCGCCAGTTCCTGACTACTTCACTATTGGGCGTGAACAAAGATCGATGGCTGGAAGCCTTGAACGCTGAAACAGAGCTTCTTGACTTGGCGCTACTACTTAAGGCAAATGGCTTGAAGCTCGAGTTGGCGTTTCAGGATGCCCTATTCGCGCATGTGGAAGGCAGGCTGGGTCAACCAGACGGGGCGAAGCCTCGCAAGGACTGGAGCGAAGTAATTGACCTTTTGAGCGAATCCGACTTGAGTACCTTCCGGTTGCGACTGCTGGGTGCGTTCAAATCAATCAACGGAAGGATCGGTGGTGCGCTTCCTTACTATGGTTGTCTTGTTGCTCAACTAGTTCTGGAAGATGGCCCTGAGAAGTCGTACGAAAGAGTAAAGCAGATCATCGAGAATCCCGGGGAACCAGAGGTGAAATGGCTCACCACTCTGGCGAAGGAATGGAAACCCCAGTCGAAGTCGATCAAAGATGCCCGCAAGACTTGGTCAAAACGAGTCGAAGAAGTTCTGCAAAAGGATCTATCCGAAGACCTTCGGGGCTCCCTACTGAATCTCCTCGCGGCTCTCGACGGCAAGCATGGCGATTCAAAACTGGGGTAACCGCTTGCATGAATGTAAAGACACGATTTTGATCCACAATCCGATCCACAAAATGCGCGGTCTTCGACGACTTCGGCGGTCTTAGGCGTTCCCCACGGGTTTGTAAGTCGTTGAAAAACCTAGTACGGGTAGACTGTCACGGCAGAGGTCGCGGGTTCGAGCCCCGTCGTCCCCGCCATTCATTCCAAAGGGCTTAGGAGTGAATGGTAACGATAGTGACAGCATAGAAATCACCAATTTCTCAAACTTTTCTCAAACTCCACTTTCAAAACCAGACTTTTGAGTCAACCTGCCCTGGTGGGAGTGTCGTTCGATCCGTTCGCGGTGTCCGGCAGTCGTGAGAGCCTACCCAAGCGAACGGCTGGGCTAAAGTCGTTGACCAGAAAACCGGCTCAAAACTCAAGGTGACATTCTTTTGGCCGTTCTTTGGTGACTATTGGATTATCGACCTGAGCCCGAACTACGAATACGCCGTAGTCGGCGAACCGCGCCGAAAGTACCTATGGATTTTGAGCCGCACTGCCAAGATGGACGAAAAGCTCTATGCCGAAATTACAGGCCGCTTAGCGGCCAAGGGCTACGATGCCACCAAACTAGTGTCTAGTTGCGTAAGTTTACGATAGTATTTCTCAACTGTGAACCTTTGACCTCTCGTTTACGCCAGAGGAATGGTTTGGCGGAAGGGCCGTAAGCGGCAACGAAATCTTCGATGGCCTCGCGCAGTTGATTCACATCGCAAAAGGAAGCCCCGCGCAGCGCCTTGCGGCTCAGGATTCCAAACCAGATTTCGACCTGATTCAACCAACTGGCCGAGGTCGGGGTGAAGTGAAAGAGCACGTTGGGATGGGCCGCCAGCCAGGCATCGTTCCTTTTGTGGATGCAGTAATTGTCCAGGATCACATGCAGTTCTTTTCCCGGCGGCAGGCCGGCCAGCACGCGATCCATGAAGGCCAGGAATTCGATGCGCCGTTTCTGGACCGTGGTTTGGGTGTGAATGGCGCCGGTAGCGATTTCCAGGGCCGCAAACAGGTTCAGCGTGCCGTGACGCTTGTAGGTGCTCTTGAATCCGCGGACGATCTTTCCGCTATCCGTTTCTACGTACCCGGTTCTACGTTCCAAGGCCTGGATGCTGGGCTTTTCATCCACGGAAAGCACCAGCGCATTTTCGGGTGGATTCAAGTACAGTCCCACGATGTCGGCCGCCTTGGCGGCAAATTCCGGGTCCGTGCTGACGCACCAGCTGCGTTGCCGGGCCAGACAGATGCCTTCCTTGCGCAGCACCCGCCAGACGGCGTGTACCGAAGTGCGCAAGTGTCTGGCCAGGGCGGGTCCGTCCCAAACCGCTTGCCCCTTGGGCGGCGGCCCTTCCAGCGCCGTCAGCACCTGCTTGCGAAACTCCGCCGTATAACGCGGCGGTTTGCCGGAACGCGGACGGTCCCGCAGGCCCGCAAGGCCTTCCTTCTCGAAGCGCCGCCGCCAATCGATCACGGTGTTGGGACGCACATGTAAACTCTCGGCCACCACGCCGACCGCCTTACCTTCCAGGCATCCCAACACGATGCGCGCCCTCTCCACCAGCCGCGCTTCCATCGTGCGGCTCGTGGCCCATTCCTGCAAAGCCCCACGGTCTGCCGCAGTGCACGCCGGAATCGGAGCCGTTTTCGACAAAGGTCACCCCTTGCCCTACGACTCTACTCAATATCTATTATTTATGCAAATAGACACTAGAGCGGGTCAGGCAGACCGATTGACCCTCAAGGTCTGCTTGCTCGGCTGAATACATGCTCTCTTCCCCTAGCATTCTTAAACCACCCCCAATATCCATGCTTCAATCTTCGCGATGCTTCGCTCCTCCGCCGTCAGGCTCGGGCTGAGGAACCCTCCGAGAGAGCCGTCACGGTCGGCATGTTGCAGCCATGCCGCTGCACCGTGCGCGGTTTGCGTGTGATCACTGATGAAAACCAAAGCGAAGCCCCGGTCGGAATTGGCCGGGGCTTCTTGCGTATGTAGCCAAGTCTAGCTAGAACGGAGTTGCTTCCGTTGCGGCAGGGTTGGCCTTCTCCGAGCACTCGGGGGTATATTCCCCGGTGGCTGGGCAAGCAAGATGGAAATTCCGGACTAGAGCCCGACCCAATCGGGGCTCCATTCCGTCCTTCCACAGTTCAGTGCTATGCTTCCGTCGGAGGTTGCATCATGGAGTCTACAGTTGTTCGCGCGGACGCTTCCCCTTCCGCGCCGCAGCAAGTGGTTGTGCGCTCCGGCGAGAGCCTCACCGGAGCGCCAATTCGCTTTGTCGGAAAGGAAACCTTCGTCAAGCTCGCAGCCGGTTCCGGTAAATGCCCCATCTCCATTCTCGAAGACGTGAGCCCGGCGCGTCACGGACCCCCGCTCCACTCACACGAATTCGAGGAGTTCTTCTACATCCTCAGCGGTGAGTTTCTTTTTGAAGTCGGCGGGAAACAAATCTCCACCTATCCCGGAGATTTCGTCCACGCGCCCTCGAACATTCCTCACGTCTTCCAGAACACGACGAACCACGAGGCGAGAATGTTGGTCGTTGCCCGGCCCGGAGGCATCGAAAACTATTTTGCCGAGCTTGCCGAGAAGCTGATGACAGACCCAAACGACGTTGCAGGGCTCAACGCCATCTCGTTGCACTACGGCATCACGATTCTTGGCCCGCCGATGGCCGCGCGCAAAACATAGAATGACGGCTTTGGCCGCGCTCCCTGCGCGTTAATCGCCATGCCATCGACCGCGCCATACACATCGAGCGTGATCCGTGAGTTGGCGTGGCGCAATAATTTCTGCGCCGTCTTGAGGTCAACCCCCGCTGCGCGAAGGTTCGTGGCAAGCGAGTGGCGGAAGCTGTGCCACCCGATCGCCTTGCCTTTGATCCCGGCGCGCTCTACTGCAGGGCGGATGACCTTCTTGACTAGGGAGAGCGGGGCGCTCACATATCGAAAATCCGATAAGAAGTATTGGTGCGCTTGCCGCGGATAGGGGCGCAGCGGAGACCTTTGCCGATGGTGCGGCTGGAGGTACAGGCGCGGTCGCAGTTGCGGCAGCCGGGCGGGTGATCCCTGCCTGTTCGAGGGACCTCATCCTCCATGCTTGGGGTTTGCAGCAGGTGATTCAACACCACCAAGACGCCTGTAGCGCCGCAGGAACTTGTCCAGCGCCTTTTGGTCTGCCCCTTTTCCAGGCAGGATCTGGCCCTTAAGCAGGTTTACGTTCTCCGAGGTGACGAATTGAAAGCCTACACCATCTTCACCTGACCAGACGACTTTCGCGAGGACCGAGAGGGAGTCCCCGTCTTTGGTTCCTTCGCTGTTTTTCAGCTGCAGGTTCATCACGAGTACAGTGTCTCTGAGCCAGCGATCTCTGGTGAGAAGGTACAGGCCGGTGACGCTTATATTTCCTATTCTGTGCGGATGAGGAGGGCCGCCAGTCCAGAAGTAGGCGACGATCTCCGGCGAGCGGAGACGCTCGGCGGCTTTGGGTGGAGCGTTGAGCCAGCGCAGGAATCGCGACCCAAGCGAAGGCGTCGCTTCGGACGCGGCTTCGACTTCCTTCCCGCCATCCAGTTCCTCCCTTGGCACTTCCCGTCTTTCAGTGTCTCTTCTTGCCGCTGGTGTCAGGATTGCGGCCTGTTGCGAAGTGCCTTTCTCGGCGCCAGGCTTCTCGCTTTGCGTGCGCTCTTTTGGCGTATGCGGAGCCGACGCGGCCCGCACTTCGGCTGGTGCCTCCGCAGTTGGAACGACGAAGGCAGGCGCGACTGGTTCAGGTACGGCAACAACAGGCTTGTTCGGCGCGGGTGCGGCTTGCGTCGGAGTGATTGGGGCCGGTGTGACTGCGGTTGCCGCAGCCGGATCGGGGGGCGCCTTGATGACGGCAGGCTTGACAGGCGTGGTCTCGACTTCGGCCGGAGTTTCCGTTGACTGAACAACAAAAGCGGTGCCTACTGGCCCTGGAACGGCAATCACACGCTTCAACGGTGCGGATGGAGCTTGCGCCGGAGTGAGTAGGGCGGGGTTTACAGCGGCGGGAGCAGCCGGAACGGGTGTGGAGGGCTGCGGTGCTTCAATAGCAGGCTGAACTTGCGCGCCGTTTACCGGTGCGATTGCTGCAGGTTCGATTGGCCCCGTCGCAACTTCGTCTGGAGCGGCTTCAGCAGGGGAGGTCGGAGCCGGCGTGACCGCAGGAGGGGCGATGGCACCTAGAGATCCTTGCGTCGGAGACGCTTGCTCGGGGTTGATCGACACGGAGGCTGACGGGGCCGGAGTGGGAGTTGCAGCGGAAATTGAGACGGGGCCGGCCACGGCGCTTCGCCGTCTGTTGGCGATCCAGCGCTTGACCTGTGAAATCCGAGAGAGGCTGTCTTCAGGGGCCGATGCGGCCTTTTCTTCTTCCTCCTCACCTGTCGCGGAGGGTGGAGGCGTGGAGAATTGCAGGCCTAGTACCGATTTGGACCGGTCGATTGACGACGCGGACTGAGTTCCGGCGGCGGCTTGAGCGTCCGCCTTTGCCCGAGCACGCTGCGCTGATTTCGCTTCCCGCGTAGACTCCGGCTGCGTCTCCGCTAACGACCATATAATGAGTTCATCTCCGGGCTGGGTCTGCGTCGCCGTGATCGTGCGGGGCGGAAGCGCAAGGGCGCTGGCCACTTGCTCTGCTGGCCGTTTTGAGGAAGGGTTCGGGAATGACTCAACGCTGACCACGCGGTAGTCCCGATCCAGACACACCAAGTCGAACACCAGGAGAGAATGTCCCCCTGGAAGATCTATGTACGGGGAGAGCCAGAGTCCCGACTGCGAATTGTCCGCAAGGCTTTGAATTTGCTGGTTGCTGGACTGATTCAGCACGTCGACCGCAGCAATCCGCAGGCTGAGGAAGCTTCCCTGGGTTCTGTTGTATGCGCAGTATTTCCTGCTTTCCATACGCTCCCGCTTTTTTATACGTACTCGCTGGACTGCAAAGGGCCTCAACTAGGGGTCTACCCCAAGCCTAGCAGACAGAAGGACTAGCACGAAAAGTACCAAAGTAAGTGAGGCGCGACCCTTGGTGAAGCGGAGCTCACGCTGCCGCGAAGGGATCGAGCAGCAAAACTATGTGCCTCCTGCGTTGCTTTGCTGCGAATGGGGCGCTTTCTCGCGCACACGCAACGAAATGCCCTAAGCTAGAGGCATGAACGACATGACGCGGGGCGGAGCGGAGGGCGAGGTCTTTGACTTGCTGGTTGTGGGTGCGGGGCCGACGGGGCTGGCGTGCGCGATTGAGGCGCAGAAGGCGGGCTTCAAGGCGGTGCTTGTGGACAAGGGCTGCATCTGCAACTCGCTCTTCCATTACCCGTCGCACATGACATTTTTCACGACGTCGGAATTGCTGGAGATTGGCGACATTCCCTTTCCCAGTCCGAATGCGAAGCCTACGCGAAATGAGGCCTTGCAGTACTACCGGCAGGTGGCAGCGCACTACAAGCTGGACGTGCGTCAATTTCTTCGCGTAGAGCGGGTGACGGGCGCGGATGGCGACTTCGCGGTACATATGGTGGACCGGTTTGCGCGCCATAGCGAGTTGAAGGCCCGAAAGCTTGCGATTGCGACCGGCTACTATGACTTGCCCAACATGATGGGGATTCCGGGCGAGAATTTGAGCAAGGTGCATCACTACTACGACGATCCGCACCCTTATTTTGGGCTGGATGTCGCGGTCGTGGGCGGCAAGAATTCGGCGGCGATTGCGGCGCTGGAACTGTGGCGTCATGGAGCCCGTGTGACGCTGGTTCATCGCGACCCGGAGCTGCATCGGCATGTAAAGTACTGGATCAAGCCGGACATCGAAAACCGCATCAAGGCAGGCGAGATCAAGGCGTACTTCAACTCGCACCTGGCGGAAGTGACACCGGACTCAGTGGTTCTGAAGACGCCGGATGGCATCAAATCACTGAAGAACGACTTTGTGTTTGCCATGACCGGCTATCATCCCGACTTCGCATTTCTTGAGGGCTTGGGTGTGCGCTCTGAAGGGTCAGACAAGTTGCCCGTCTATAACCCTGAAACCCTGGAAAGCAATGTGCCGGGGATCTATCTGGCCGGTGTGATTGTGGCGGGCTCACGAACGAATGAGATTTTCATTGAGAATGGGCGGTTTCACGGACGGCAGATCGCGCGCGGGCTGGCGGTGGCGCTGGCGTCAGGTGGGCAGAGCGTATAGGGCGAGGCGCGACGGATTTTTGGACTGAGGCGTGCGAGGGGTCGGGAGGTTGTCAAGGTGCGAATGCGACTTTGGCCGAGGTCGATACGCTGGCAGATGCTGGCTGGACTGGTGCTGTTGGAGGCCCTGTCGATTGGCCTGTTCGCAGTGTTGCTGATTCACCGGCAGGCGCGCGAGGTGCATGAGCGTGCGCGACTGAGGCTGGGGCATCAGGCGACTTCCATGGCCCTGCAGGCACGGGAAGCGCTGCGGCAGGAGCGGCCGGGCTGGGTGGGGCTTTCGGTAACAATGATGGGCGAGACGCCGGGCGTGGCGCGCGCGATCGTCACGGACGCGGTTGGCAACGTGCTGTTTGCGAGCGCGGGCGAGGCCGAGGAGATGCGACTGGACCCCGCCGAGCGCGCGGAGATTCCGTTGAGGGATCCCCGCGAGGCGACGGTGTTTACGTTTGCCGGTAACCGGATGGAGAGCGTGGACGCAATCTATACGGGGAGCGACCTGCGCGGCTATGCGTGGGTGGAGACGGACCGGGCATGGGACTACGAGCAACTGAACACCGCTGAACGTGGTACGGTGATCTTTGGGATCACCTGGATTGTGGCGTCAGTACTGCTCGTGCTGTTGGTCGCGAGGGCGATTTCGCGGCCGCTGGCGGTTCTGCACCGCGGGACGCGTGCGCTGATGGATGCGCCGGACAGCGGCAGAAACTTTCCGCTCCCGGTGACGGTACATAACGAGTTTGGCGACCTGATTGAAGCGTTCAACCGGATGGTGGCCTCGATCAAGGAGCAGCGCGCGGGCCTCAACAACACGCTTTCCCTGCTGGACTCGATGCTGGCAAATGCGCCGATCGGGCTGGCGTTTTTTGATCGCAGTTGCCGGTTTGTGCGGGTGAACGATGTATTTGCCGGGATGACGGGCGTGCCGCTGAACAGCCACCTGGGCCGCACGCTGCCTGAGCTGGTGCCTGTACCGGTGGCGCAACAGTTGGAAGAGGCGGTGCAACGGGTCTTTGTCGCCGGCGAGCCGGTGCGCGATGTGGAACTGAGTGGGAAGCGCGGACGGCTGAACCTCCCATGGACGTGGCTGGTGAGTGCCTACCCGGTGCGCACGCACCCCGACGAGGTACGCTGGGCAGGCGTGATTGTGCTGGATACAACCGAGCGCAAGCGGGGAGAGGAGGCGCTGCGAAGGACTGAGAAGCTGGCGGCGACGGGGAGGTTGGCGGCCTCGATTGCACATGAGATCAACAATCCACTGGAAGCGGTGACGAACCTGCTGTTTATGCTGAAGAACTATTGCAACCTGGAGGCGCCGGCGCTGGAATATGCCGCGATGGCGGAGCACGAGGTGAAGCGGATCGCGGAGATTACCCAGCAGACTCTCAGGTTTTACCGGCAATCGACGCTGCCGGCACGCGCCAGCATGAGTGAGCTTCTGGATTCGATTCTGAATCTCTACCATGTGCGGCTGAATACGCTTGGGATTACGCTGGTGCGGAAGTACGATCCGGCGCTGGACCTCTACTGCTTTGCGGGCGAGGTGCGGCAGGTGATTGCCAATCTGCTGGTGAACGCAATGGATGCGATGCCGGGCGGGGGCATACTGATGGTGCGTGCGCGCCGCTCGCGGCACTGGACGGCGTCAAGGCTGGAAGGGGTTCGGATCACGATCGCCGACACGGGATCCGGTATGGATGCCGACGTGCGGGCGCGGATTTTCGAGGCGTTTTTTACAACCAAGGATGTGACCGGCACAGGGCTTGGGCTGTGGGTAAGCCACGAGATCATCCTGAAACATCGTGGGCTGGTGCATGTGCGCAGCCGTACGTCGGAGGGCGGAAAGCCGTCAGGGACGGTGTTCCAGTTGTTCTTTCCGGACCACCAGGACCTGTCGGCGCAGGCGGCGCAACCGGCGGTGGCACAGGCAGCGGGTTGAACCGGCTGGTACGCGCCACGGAACTTTTTCAGGCAGGGAGGGTTAGAAAGAGCAACCGGCTTTGCCGAGGCTCGTCTAAAGAGTGGTAGAGCCGGGAATAGCACCCAGGAGTGAGAGAGCGATGAATCGGGCGGCGTGGCAGCGAATCTTTCCGCAAATTCTGGCGTGGACCGCTTTGTTTGTTCTTTGCACGGCGCTGGCGTTGGCCCAGAGCGCTACACCGGCCGGCGGGCAGCGCACCGACGGGCAGATCGAAATGGACGTGGTGCATGCTCTGGATGGCTCGCAGCCGCTGAAGAATGATCTGATTACGGCAGCGACGATCCAGGGCGAAGTGACGCTGTCTGGGACGGTGGCGCTGGAGTCGTCAAAGGCGCTGGCCGAACAGATTGTGAAGGGTGTGGCGGGCGTGACGGCGGTGCATGACAACCTGAGGGTGGGCAACCCGGCGAACGATCCGAATGCACAGAACGGTCCGTTGGTGGATTCGAACGATGCAAGCGCCCCGGAGACGGGGAATCCGGCACCGTATGCGTCGAGCGAGCCGCAGGTGACGAATCCTGGTTATCAGCGGCAGAGTCCGGCTCCGCAGTATGGGCAGAACCCGCCGCCGAACTCCGCCCAGAACGGGTATCCCAATAACGGGCAGAATCAAAGTCCGAATTACGGCCAGAATCCGGCGTTTGGGCAGAATCCAAATTACGGATATGGGCAGAACCGGTATCCCAATTACGGACAGAACGGATATTCGGGCTATGGGCAAAACGGGTACGGCCAACAGCCTTATCGTCAACAGTATGCGCCGCAGCGGCCGCAGTATCAGATTCCCAGCGGTCCTGTAACGGTTGGGGCGGGCACGCTGATTGAGGTGCGGACCAGCGAGGCGGTCAGCAGCAAGCACGCGACCGAAGGCACGCCGGTGGAGTTCACGGTGATTCGCGATGTAACGGCGGGTGGTGCGCTGGCGATACCGCGGGGCGCGACGGTGCATGGGGTGGTGACCGCGGTGCGGCAGGCGGGGCAGCTTTCGGGTAGTCCGGAGCTGGCGCTGCGGCTGACGTCGCTGGACCTGGGCGGGCGAACCTACCCTCTTGACTCCGATCTTTTCAGAGTGAAAGGCCCCAGCAAGACGGGGCGCACGGTTGGGAATGTGGTGGGTGGCACGCTGGTGGGCGCACTGATCGGCGGGGTCGCCGGCGGCGGTGGCGGAGCGGCAATCGGCGCGGTTGCGGGCGGTACGGTGGGCACGGCGGCATCCGCCGCGGAGCACGGACCGAATGCGTGGATTCCGTCCGAGGCGCTGGTGACGTTCCATCTGGCAGGGCCGCTGACAGTCAACCCGGTGACCCAGCAAGAGGCGAACCGGCTGGCCGAGGGGCTGAACCAGGGTGGCCCGAGGCTGCAGCAGCGGGGCGCATATGCGCAGCCATACGGGTATGTGACTCCTTACTATTACCCCTATGGCTATGCGCCGGTTTACTATCGGCCGTATTACTACACAGGCGGCTTCTACTACTGGCGCTGAAGCGGTGCGGCAGGCCGCAACCTGCTGGGCGGGCATTGATCGAGCAGAGCACACGCCCTTGCTTGGGGCAGATGGCGGGGCGGTGAAAGCTCTTTGGCATGAGAGCTGCGTTGCGCAGTTCGTCTATAATTGAGGGGATCGCATCGAGCGAGAACTTCGCAATCGTGGAGGGCGTCAGTTCCCGAGCCGGCATTGTGTGCCGGCTGGACAGCTGGCAATCCACGCCGCGCATAGAGAGTTGAAGGCTCAAGTCCATCCATGATTCGTTTCCTGCAAAAAGACAATCGCCTGACGAAGGCACTGTTTGTCGTCATCATCGCCGCCGCATCGGTGTCGATGGTGGTTTACCTGATTCCCGGACTGACGGGGATGGGCACCAGTTCCTCGGACACGTTCGCGGTGGTGTATCCGCACTGGTACAGCCGCTTTCTTTCAACGGGCGACGCAATCAGTCAGCAGAAGGTTGAGCAGCTGGCGACGGAGCGGGTGCAGCAGCAGTATCCGCAGTATGCCAGCAATCCAATGATTCTGAGCCTGATTGAGCCGCAGGTGGGTCAGCAACTGGTGCAGCAGCAGATCATGCTGGATGAAGCGGAAAGGCTGGGCATTTATGCCGACAGCAACGACGTGCGGCAGTATCTTGAGACGGGTGCGCCAGCCACGGTGTTGTTCCCGAACGGGAAATTTGTCGGCGATCAGCAGTATGCCGCGATCATCGCCAGCCGCTTCAACATCTCCGTGGAGGAGTTTGAGAAGAGCGTCCGGCAGGACATCATCGTTCGCCGCCTGGAGGCGCTGATTACGGCGGGTGTGACGGTGAGCGACCAGGAAGTGCGCGATGCCTACCGCAAGAGCAATGTAAAGATCAAGTTTGACTATGCGGTGCTCTCAGCCGATGACCTGCAGAAGCAGATCAATCCGACAGATGCGGAACTGGAAGCATTCTTCAAGAAGAACGCCGCGCGGTATGCTCACGCGGTGCCGGAAGAGCGCACGATTACCTACTTTGCATTCAGCGCGGACCAGGTGCCGGGAGGCGTTGCGCAGCCGACGCAGCAGGAGATTCAGCAGTACTACACGGCGCACCAGTCCGAGTACACGATGCCGGAGCAGGCGCGGGCGCGTCACATCCTGATCAAGGTAGATCCCGGCGCGGATGCGAAGACGGATGCGGCGGCAAAGGCTAAGGCTGAAAACATTTTGAAGCAGATTCAGGGAGGCGCGAGCTTTGCCGAACTGGCCAAGAAGTACTCAGATGACCCTGGCAGCAAGGACTCGGGCGGCGAACTCGGCTTCGCGCAGCGCGGGCGGATGGTGCCGGAGTTTGACCAGGCGATCTTTGCGCAGCCGATTGGCCAGTACGCGATTGTGAAGACGCAGTATGGTTACCACATTGTTCAGGTGGAAGAGCGACAGGCCGCACACACGCAGTCTCTGAGCGAAGTGGCGCCGACGATCCAGGCGACGCTGGTGCGCGAGAAGTCGGCTGCGGCGCAGGAGAACTATGCGCGGACGCTTACTTCAGAGGCAATCAAGAGCGGCTTGCAGAAGACGGCCGAGGCGCATCACCTGCAACTGGTGACGACACCGCCGATCAATGAGCAAGGGGTGATTGCCGCGCTGCCGGACAGCTCGCAACTGCTGGCAAAGGCCTTCCAGTCCAAGCAGGGCGACCCGGCGCAGTATGCGACTACGGGCGAGGGCTATGCTGTGTTCCAGGTGACGGGAGTGTCGGCCGCCCATGCGCCGACGTTTGCGGACTGGAAGAGCCATGTGCTGGATGACTATCGGAGCGAGCAACTGCCGAGCCTGCTGGCGCAGAAGACCGCCGAGTTAGCTGCAAAGGCAAAGGCCGCGAACGACCTGGCGAAGGCAGCCAAAGAGATGGGCGCGCAAGTAAAGACCAGCGACGAGGTGAAGGAGGCCGACCAGGTGCCGGATATCGGCGCACTGGGGCAGGTGGCTCCGCAACTGTTTGATCTCGCGCCGGGCGCGATCAGCGGGCCGATCAACGCTGGTCGCACGGGCGTGGTGGCCAGGCTGGTGGACAAGCAGGAGCCGACGGCTGCGGAAATCCAGCAGAGCTTTGATCAGATGCGCGACCAGATGCTGGAGCAGCGCCGCAACGACGCCTTCCAGGTGTTTGCCAGTGATGTGATCAACAGCTACAAGAAGCGCAAGCTGGTGCAGATCAACGCCAAGCCGCAGTCGCCGATGATGCCCGGCCAGTAGGCTGGCAATTCAGTGAGCAGTTCAAGGCCCCGCGATCCATCGAGATTGCGGGGCTTTTTTTAGGCGTGAAACGTCCGCCGGATCGCGATCGCCATCTGGCACAATAAGGACTACGGAGAAGAGGCTGAAATGCATTTTGAACGTTCCTCCGGGGTTTTGCTTCACATCAGTTCGCTGTCATCGTATGGCGGGATCGGCGATCTTGGGCAGGCGGCCCATGCGTTTTTGAGTTTTCTGGCGGCGGCCAAACAGCATGTGTGGCAGGTGCTTCCTCTGTCCCCCACGGGCTATGGCAACTCGCCGTATGCGTCGTCATCGGCATTTGCGGGCAATCCTTACCTGATCAGTCTGGAAATGCTGGTGGACTGGGGCTGGATTGCGGGGGAGCGGATTGCGGGGCTTGCGGGATGCGGCGGAAATGTGGACTTTGACGAGGTAGAGCGGCGCAAGCTGCCGTTGCTTGATGAGGCCGCGGGGAATTTTCTCGATCGCGGGCCAAAGGAGCCGCAGTTTGCCGAGCATTGGGCTGCGTTTGAGCAATTCTGCCGCGACGAGCACGGCTGGCTGGATGATTATGCGCTGCATGCGGTTCTGCGGAGGCGGTTCAATACAGGAGCGTGGACCGAGTGGCCGGAAGGCTTGATGCGGCGTACTCCGCAGGCGCTTGCTGAGGCGGCCGCCGAGTACGGCCGGGCGCTTGCGCAGGAGCAGGTGTTGCAGTTTGCCTTTGCCGTGCAGTGGAGCCTGCTGCGCGAGGCCGCGGCGCAGAAGGGGATTCGCATTCTGGGCGACGTGGCCATTTTTGTGAATATGGACTCGGCGGATGTGTGGGTGCACCCGGCGATTTTTGATCTGGATGAGAATCTGAAGCCTGTGCGGGTTGCCGGAGTGCCACCGGATTACTTTTCACCGACGGGGCAGCGGTGGGGCAATCCGCTGTATCGCTGGGACGTACTGGAGATGCGGGATTTTGACTGGTGGGTCGAGCGGATTCGACGGGCCTGCCAGCTGTATGACATTGTGCGGCTGGATCACTTCCGAGGTTTCGAGGCGTACTGGTCGATTTCCGCAAGCGAGGAGACGGCGGTGAACGGGGAGTGGGTGAAGGCTCCGGGTCTTGCGTTGTTCCGCGCGCTGGAGGCGGCGCTGGGTCCGCTGCCGCTGGTGGCCGAGGACCTGGGGGTGATTACGCCCGAGGTGGATGCGCTGCGACTGAAACTGGGCATGCCAGGCATGAAGGTAATCCAGTTCGGCTTTGGCAACGCCTCGGCGCACATGCACCTGCCGCACCAGTTTGCACCGGCGACGCTGGCCTATACCGGCACGCACGACAACGACACAACGCAGGGATGGTGGAGCACGGCGGGGGAGGCGGAGCGCGCTGAGGTGGAGGCCTACGTGGGGCCGGTGCACGACAGGCCAGTGCGGCCCCTGCTGCGTGCGGTGCAGGCGAGCGCGGCGCAGATGGCGATGGCGCCAGCGCAGGACCTGCTGGAGCTTGGGTCAGAGGCGCGCATGAACACGCCGGCAGTATCGACGGGTAACTGGAGCTGGCGTGCGCCGGAGGGTTGCTGGACGCCGGAACTGGCGGCGGGACTGGCGGCGCTGGCGAAGGTGACGGACCGGGACAATGATCCGTTTGGGCTGCAGACGGAGATGGGCACAGCAGACGGCAGTTAACGAACGAGCCGGCGCGATTGTGTTCTGGATCACTGCGGATGGTTCATCGAGACAGTAAAGTCAGTGGTCTATGTCCCGCGGTGTTCCCGAGTTTTTCGTCTGCAGGCTCTCGCTCCGATTGTGTATTTGGCTGGTACCGATTCTGATATTTACCGCCCATCTTCAGGCACAAACCGGTAGTGAGTCGGTCTTTCGCAACACCGATCTTTCGGTGTCCTATGCAGGCTCGCAGAGTTGCGGTCAATCGGGCTGTCACGAGGAGATTAACCGCGAGTATTTTGGCACGCCGCATGGACAATCGATGGCGCCAGCCAACTCGCCCAGAGAATTGGCGCGTGTGCCAAAGCCGGTCACCGTCTTCAACCAGAAGGACGGGCGCTACTACGGGGTCTACCAGAAAGACGGCGCGATGTATCAGGCGGCCTACGAACTGGATTCATCAGGCCACAAGGTGTACCAGGTCGCACACAAACTGGACTATGTGGCGGGCGGTGAAAATACCGGTTATAGCTATCTGTTCCGCGTGGGCAATTGGATGTTCCAAGCGCCGCTCTCCTACTACGCACCTTCAAAGACCTGGGAGCTTTCGCCGGGATACATTGCCGACGATGTGGGCTTCACGCGGGTGATGACGACCGGTTGCCTGGTTTGTCACAATGGCCAGCCTGTTCCGGTGAACAAGCGTGACGGAATGTACAAAGACCCGCCCTTCCGGTTTGGCGAGTTGGGGATCAGTTGCGAAAGCTGCCATGGACCGGGAGCATTGCATGTACGCGTTATGAAGGCGAATCAAGGACGCACTCTTGGACCGAAGGAAGCGGATCTCACGATCGTGAATCCAGCGAAACTGTCACCCAGGCTGGCCAACGATCTTTGCCAGGAGTGCCACCAGGCAGGAAGTGCCGTGGTGTTGAATCCCGGCAAAGGGTATATGGACTACCGTCCAGGCACCCCGTTGAGCGACACGATGAATATCGTCCAGCGTCCTCTGACGGACAAGGAACGTGCGGAAGCAAATCGACTGGAGACGCAGCCGCCCGTGCGCGGCAGCCTGGAGGAGCCGTTGTGGTGGAAGACTTCGACAATGGAGTTGAGCAAGTGCTACAAGGCGAGCAATGGACGGTTGACATGCAGCACTTGCCACTCGATCCATCATCGGCCGCAACCAGGTGGCGAAAAGGCCGCGTATCGAGCCGCCTGCCTCACCTGTCATACGGTCACGAGTTGCACCTTGAAGCCGGACGACGGCAAGCGTATGGCCGTCGGAGATTATTGCGTCGAATGTCACATGGAAAAGCGTCCGATTGCAGGCATTGCGCATTCGGTGGATACCAAGCATCGGATTGTGCGCTATGCAGGCCAGCCGCTGCCCGAGGCTGCGTTCGAGAAGCCCAGACCGGATCTTCCCGGTCTGCTGTGGCTCAACCGGCCGTCTAACGATGCGGTGTTTCCCGATGACGCGCAACTGGAGGCGTATTGGACTGCGGCCCGCACGGACCCCGATCTTTGGCCGTTTTGGCTTGCCAAGCTGAATGCGATGAGCAAATCGGCGGCGGACGACCCGATTGTTCTGAATTATCTGGGTGCTTTGGCTCTGGCTGAGAGAAAAGACGATGCCGCGGCCGCGCAGTATTTTACGCGGGCTCTCGCACTGGGGTCTGAGGAGCCAACGACGTTTTTGAATTTAGCCATGGCTCTTCGCGGCATGGGACGCGGTCAGGATGCCGAGGCCGTTTTGCAGCGCGGGGTCGCCGCTTATCCCTATGACGGAGCGCTGGTTGCGAGGCTAGCTCTGCAGTATGCCGCGAACGGCAAAATCTGGCAGTCTGAAGATACGATCCGTGCTTACCGAAGGGTATTCCCCGAAGACCCGCTGACGCGTAAGGTCTTGCAGCAGATCGAGACGAGCGGCGCATCCGGCGATCCGTCTTCCCCCAGCAGGGGAGCGCCGATGATGCTGCCGCGGTAGGCTGATCACGCGTCTACATGGATCCGGCTTGCGCGATGCAAAGCGATTGCGGTTGCGCGGTGTCGATTTCGCCCCGTCACCGATTCTTGTTATTCTTGCCGCACATGGAAAGCGCGGCGATACAAACTTACGGCCTGACGCGGCGCTTTGGCGCACTCACTGCTGTGGATGATGTGACGCTGACCGTGTCGCAGGGGCAGTTTTTCGGCTTTCTTGGGCCCAACGGAGCAGGAAAGTCGACGACCATCAAGATGTTGACAGGCCTGCTGGAGCCGACGACGGGTAGCATCGAAATTCTTGGCCGGCGATTCTGGTCGGGCGCACTGGAGCTGAAGGGGCAGATCGGTGTGGTGCCGGAAGGGATGGCGCTGCTGGGCCGACTGACGGCGTCGGAGTATCTGCACTTTGTGGGCCGCATGTATGGGCTGGACCGAAAGACCACCAGTCAGCGCACGGAAGAGCTTCTTGAGTTTATGGATCTGGCCCATGAGCACAAGAAGCTGGTGACCGATTTCTCCCACGGAATGCAGAAGAAGCTGGCACTGGCGGCGGCGGTGATTCATGCGCCGAAGGTGCTGTTTCTCGATGAGCCGTTCGAGGGCGTGGACGCTATTGCCGCGGGGATGCTGAAGGCGCTGCTGCAGGGGATGATCCAGCGCGGCGCAACGATTTTCCTCACCACCCATGTGCTGGAAATTGTGGAGCGGCTTTGCAGTCATGTGGCGATCATTCACTGCGGGAAGCTTGTGGCGAATGGGTCCATTGAGGATCTGCGGGCGGGAGTGGCTTCAAGGCTGCCGGGCGAGGAAGGTAGCCGGACGCTGACGCTCGAAGAGATTTTTCTCTCAACTGTTGGTGCAGATAGCGGCGGGGTCGCGCAGGAGTTGTCATGGCTGGCGTGAGCGACGGCGAGCAGGGGTCTGCGGCGGGCGCGCACAATGGGCCCTTCAGCAGACTGGCCCTCGCTCAGTATGCGACGTTGCTGGGGATGCGCTGGCTTGTACTGTCGAACACGCCGCGTACGTTGCAGGGTGTGTTTGAGTTAAGCGCGCGCGGATTGGGTCTGCTCGTCTACGGAACAATGGGGATGGGACTGAGCATCGCACTGGGCTCCGCTGCAAACATATTTTCCGCGCGCGAGGAGTGGACGATGCTGGCGCTCGTCTTCTGGGTGGCGCTTTTTATCTGGCAGTCCGTGCCGGTAGGGCTGGCCTCATTTCAGACGCAGTTCGAGATGGGTACCCTGTTGCGCTTTCCGGTGAGCTTCGGATCGTTTTTTCTGCTCAGTCTGGTGGTCGGCGTGGCGGACATCTCGACGATTCTGGGCGTGCTGTGCTCGATCGGGATTTGGATGGGGATTGCACTGGCGCGGCCGGACCTGGCGCTGTGGGCTCTGGCCGTGGTGGGACTGTTTGGGATCTTCAATATTCTGCTGGTGCGGCTGATCCTGCTGTGGCTGGACCGGTGGCTGGCGCGGCGACGCTCCCGGGAGCTGGTTGGAGCGGTCATCGTCTTGCTGCTGCTTAGCCTCCAACTACTGAATCCCGCGCTGCAATCGGACAGTCACCCACGGCGCCAATTGCAGCCGCGGCACTTCTCAGTCGAACCGGTGAACGGCGAAGAGAAGGGCATAGTGGCGCAGACTGTGCTGGTGGCGCAGCCTTGGTTTCCGCCGGGACTGGCGGCAGTGGTAGTGCAGCGGGCATCTCGCGGACGCGCGAATACCGCCGGAACAGCACTGGCGGGACTTGGCCTGTACGTGGCTGCCGTGGCCGGGCTGTTGGGCATGCGGCTGAAAGCTGAGTTTCGAGGTGAAAGCCTGGGTGAAGCGGAAGCAGCCGGCGCGGAGAGCCAGCGGCGCTACGGGATGCTCCTGAACGGGGCGGGGCCGATCGCCGCGGTGATGGAGAAGGAACTACGCACCATGATTCGGTCGATGCCGCTGCTGTATGCCATGGGCGCGCCACTGTTCATGGTCATCGTCCTAAGCAGCCTGCTGCATAACAATGCGCCGGCGCGGTGGCGCGAGTTCGACTATGCGCTGCCGGGATGCCTGGCCTATGCGCTGATGGGGGTTTCGCAGCTCTTGTATAACGCGCTGGGAACGGACGGAACAGGTGTGCGCCTGATTTTTCTTTCACCCACGCCGGTGCGGACGGTGATGCTGGCGAAGAATCTGTTCCACGGGATGGCGTTTGGTGTGGTGGCCTGTGCGGCATGGGTCATGACCAGCCTGCGGATGGGCTGGCCGGACGATGTCATGACGGCTGCGGCGTTGGCGTGGCTGATGTTCGCGCTGCCGGCAAACCTTGCCATCGGAAATGTGTTCTCGCTTGTGATGCCGCATCGCGTGGACCTGGGACGGCTGACGCGGCAACGTGGCTCGGCGGCGAGTTCGCTGCTGAGCATGTTTGTTCAGTTGTTGTTGCTGGGCGTTGGCGGAGCGGTATTTCTGGTGTGCTCGATGAGTGGGCGGCTGTGGCTGGCGGTACCGGTTTTTCTGGTGCTGGCGGCGGTGGCCAGCTATGCATGGCTGCGGGTGTATGACGAGCTGGACGAACTGGCTGTGGCGAACAAGGACCGGTTGATCGATACGCTGGCGCGCTTGGAATAGAGCAAAGTGCGGCGCGCCGTCGCCAGACCAGGCGCGAGGCGGATATTCGGCGGCTCGGGCGTATTTACTGCTACGAAAGGTGAATGGACGTTTGCTCCGGAACCAGGCATTGTAGGAGAACTTGGACAGGGAGTTGCGCGAATCAAGACCGGAAACAGGCGGGGCATTTCGATTGATTGTGCGCAAGAGCTTGAAAATAGTGCAGTTTTGGCGTGCAAATGCAGCGAAAGTACTCTGTCACGGAAGTTACCTTAGGGGTTTGAAGGATTACCAATTACTTGAGAAGTCTACGTGTTTCCTCAATTTCAGGCGATGTATACTTCAACCAGATAGAGTTTTTACTGGGGTTAAATACAAGGGCTACTGTCAAGGACAAAACTATGAAGGTCGAGCGCACCAAAGCTGACATTGTTGAGAATGCTTTGCCCGACGGGTCCCGGGTAATTATTGACTCAAAGAATGACAGGGTGTTTGCGCTGAATGCGTCGGCGGGGGCCGCGTGGGACGCGTGCGGGAGCACGACGACTCTGGCGGAGGTGGCGGCGGCCATGCGCATGAGTCTGGGCCCGGCAGTGACTGAGGCGGTGGCGGAGGAAGCGATCATGAGTCTGCAGGAGCAGAACCTTGTGATTGCATCGAATGCCGACACAGGAACCTCGCGCCGTCAGGTGCTTGCCACGCTTGGTGCCTTTGCGCTGCCCCTGGTGGTCTCGATGACGCTCTCGGATCAGAAGGCCTACGCGAAGCGTGCAGGGTCAGGTGGGGATGGAGACGGGGGTAGAGACAGGGATCGGGACAGGGACAGGCATAAAGACAAGGATAAAGACGACGATCACCTGAATGATTTCTACGGTCACTGAGGGCAAGGTCATCCTGCATCATCCGGATTGATGACTCATTTGTGACACTCGTTTCGTGACCGTTGTGTAAGAGATGCTCAGAAAAAATGAGAAAGGCGGATCCAACCGGGCCGCCTTTCTCATTTTCAGACGAAGCGATCGATTCGCGGCTATATTGACTGCATGCCTGCACCCCATTTTCTGAGAGTTTGCGCGTACGGATGCAACCTGCTGGTAGAGGCTCCCGATTCCGCGGTTCTGAAAGCAGTGGACCGGCATCTGCTGCCAGGGCTTCCGCGGGTTGCAGAATTCGCGGGCGAGCCGGATGGAGTTGCGCAGATTGAGGTTGTAAACGGCGGGCTGGAACTGGTAACGGAGGGAGAGCGGCGCGTATTTGCGGCTTCGGTGCTGCAGATGATGCAGTTTCTGATCCGGGCGCTGGATGATGTGGTCATCCGCAATCTGCGCGGCTGGTTTGCGGTTCATGCAGGCACGGTTGCATGGCGGGAGCGCGCTATTCTTGTTCCCGGCATGTCTCATGCGGGCAAGTCGTCGCTGGTGGCGGCGTTGCTTCGTCGAGGGGCCATATACTACTCCGATGAGTACGCCATGATCGACCCGAACGGGCTAGTCCATCCCTATCCGCGACCGGTGCTGTTGCGATATGGAACGTGCTTTCAAGAGCCCGTGCTGCCAGAGGACCTGAACTCGTTCGGGGGAAGTACGCCGGTGCCGATGGGGTGGATCTTCGAAGTGAAGTATGCGGAGGGCGGCGCCTGGAACGTGGAGCCGATGGAGCAGAGTCAAGCGGTCTTTGCGCTGCTCCAAAACACGCCTCACATTCTGATCGATTCGCCCACAATGATGAGTCACTTCGAGCGGGCGGCGCAGCGTGCCACGGGCTTTCGCGGCGAGCGAGGCGAGGCCGATGACGCAGCGGAGCGCATCCTGCAGATTGCGAGCGAGTGATCGTTCGGCGTCTCGTTTGAACAGGCCGTCAGGGATTTCAGCCCTGGTAAAGTGGCCGGGGCCGCTTGAATCGTCCAGGGGAATCGACCGGGTTTGCGATGGAATCGCCGGTTTTTTCTCAAGCGAGGTTGTCTTGCGCGTGCCGGCTCCGGTCAGAAGGATCGCTTCAGGAAAGAGACGGCAGAGGCACGGCCTTGCAGGATTGCAGTTCGGGCTCGACAGTGGAGAACGAGAGGAACTGCGGAGTCAGGCCCAAATCCTGGATGACCATGAGCACCGCGGATTGCATAGCCTGCGCTCCAACCGGTGAAAGACTCATCGAGATGGGCTGGCGTGGATCGATCGTAATGGCGTAGAGCGTGATGTTCCCCCCGCCCCCCTGCATATAAAAGACATCCAGCAGGTCCTTCACGCCCACATCGTGCGCGGTGAGGGTGGGCGGATAGTCGCGCGAGAAGCGCGGTTCGGTGCGTGTGACGGTGCCGGGCGGGTTGCCATCGGCCGCCGCATCGATCAAGATGATGCGGTCCGCACTCTCGAGCGGCTCCAGCAGTGTGAATCCTCCGGTGCCGCCATCGAGCAATTCCACGCACGCAGGCAGACCGCGCTTCTCAAGGGCGCGAACGGCGTGGACGCCTACACCTTCATCGCCCATGAGAATGTTGCCGAGCCCAAGGACCAGTGTCTTCCGGGAGCTATTTGTCACTCTTCACCCGATCAAACTTCCACCCGCCGACGATCGAAGAGATGGTTCCGCGGCCCTCGATGTAGTCGTGATAGAAGGCAAGGTACACATGCACAATCACAAAGGAGACAAAGAACCAGAGGAACAGGTGATGCCAGAAGCGCACGCCAAATTCGCCGCCCATCAGAGGCACGACCCAGGTGAACATCCTGGGCAGCCAGGAAGTGCTCATGCTGGAATACATTGCGAAGCCCGTAATGGTCTGGAAGACAAAGACAAGAAAGGTGAAGAAGTAAATGAGCCCGGCCAGCGCGTTGTGTCCTGTGGAGATGGGGCCATGCAGCTTGGTTTCGAGGACGTCAGCCTTGATGACCTCGACGATTTCCTTCCTCTGCGAGTTTCTGAGAGGAAGAAACGAAGTCCACTTCGCGTACTTGTTGCCGACGAAGCCCCAGTAGAGGCGCGCCAGAAAGTTGAAGACGTAGACAAAAGCCGCGAGAAAGTGGAGGAAGCGCACCCAGCCAAACCAGTATTGCTGGTAGGCCTCTGCCGCGTAGAACGCGGGGATGGGAGCTCCGATCAGGTAACCGGTGATGCAGAGTGCCACCAGCGCCAGGGCATTGATCCAGTGGTAGGCGCGAACAGGCAGTTCCCACACATAAATGCGCCGATACTCAGCGGGCTGGCTGCCATTGGACGGAAACAGGTTTTTAACTCGCACGCCGGAAGCACTCATTGGCATCACTCGAAGGAGACCTGGTGGAGGTGCCGTCCCTGCGGATCGTACAGATGCACGGCGCAGGCCAGGCACGGGTCAAAGGAATGGATGGTGCGCAGAATCTCGACGGGCTGCTCCAAGTTAGCTACTGGAGTGCCGATGAGCGCCTGCTCGAACGACGAGCGCTGCTGCTTGGCATCGCGCGGTGAACCGTTCCAGGTGGTCGGCACCACCAGTTGATAGTTTTCAATTGCACCGTTGTGAATCTTGATGAAGTGTGCAAGGGCACCGCGCGGTGCCTCGGTCAGGCCCACGCCCTCAGCATCCGCAGGCCAGGTCCGGGGTTCCCAGAACTGGCCGTTGAAGGTGGAGACCTCGTTGATTTTCACGCGGTCCATCAGTTCGTTGAAGTACTCCTTGAGCCACGTCATGGCCAGAGCGGCATCTAATGCACGCGCGGCCGTTCTACCCAGCGTGCTGAAGAGCGCGCCGACAGGAACGTTGAGCTTGCCGAGGGTCTGGCCGACGAGTTCCTTGACGTCGGTGTTGCCGGAGGCATACGCCACGATGAGGCGGGCCAGGGGGCCGACTTCCATGGGCTCCTCTTTCCAGCGCGGAGTCTTGAGAAACGAGTATTTGTCGTGGCCTTCGAGCGTCTCAAACGGCGGCTTGGGACCGGTGTAATGCAGCTTCGTCTCGCCGCTCCAAGGATGCAGGCCGGCGGAGTCGCCACCATCGTAGCTGTACCAGGAGTGTGCGATATATTCCTTGATCTCCTGTGAGTCGCGTGGGTTGACCGGATGCACGTTGCTGAGGTCGCGATTGAGGACCACACCGCGCGGATAGCGGAAAGACTCCGGCTGGTTGTAGCCCTTTGTGGGGAACTCGCCGTAGCTGAGATAGTTGTTGAGCCCGCCGCCCCACTGCGCCCAGTCCTTGTAGAAAGACGCCACGGAGATC
>JAJZGF010000044.1 GCA_021805025.1 Acidobacteriota bacterium | reverse complement strand
TCCCGATTTCTGCGTCGATCGTCGCTAGCAGACACCCGGTATGCGTCACTCCTCACTCCTTGAACTCGAATAAATTGGCTCCCGGCGCCACCGCCCTGGGAGTGTGAACAGACTAGTTCACCGTGAGCGGGAGGGTCTGCGTGTTGTCATAGCCCAGGTCAGTGATCTGTACGCTGCCCGGCAGGATTGCGCCCACCTTGTACCGGTGATCGACCACGTCGCCTGGGCGGGCGACAAAGATGTCATCGCCATGGACCAGGAAGGCCTTGAGCGACTTGTCGCCGGCCTGGCTGTAGCCGAAGTATTTGAGGTCGATGGCGGGGGGGCGCGGCGGTTCCGGCGCCGTCACGATGGGCGCTGAGCTGACGGCCCGCGCGCTCTTGACGGGCGCCTCAATCGCGACCGGCGCCGAATCCGCGGAGAAGATATTGCGACCTGTTCCTGCATAGACCACGTCTTCACTGAGTGCCAGCTTTTCCATGTGCAATGTGGGGTCCATGCTGTTGTCAGTGAGTTTGAGGGCTTCAGGGGCGGGGGCGGCTGCGCGTCCCGCTTGCGCGGTCCGCATGGCTGCGGGTCTTGCCAGAGGCACCGGAGCAGGGCTGCCGCCGAAGGAGCCGGACAGCTCCCAAACGCCCACGACTGCGATAACGGCCACCAGAGCCGCGAGGAAATAGACCTGGCGCTTGTTTTCGGTTCCCAGCTTGAGGGCCATGGCTATTCGCCCTCCTTGCCGCCGGTGGAGGGCGCGCTTTGGGTTTCATCCTGTGCCGTGGGCAGGCCGCTGCTGGCCGCATCGGCCGGCCGCAGCCAGGTGGAGACGCGCAGGCGCAGATTGACGAGACCACCCTGCTGGCCGGTGAGCGCCATGGCGCGGACGACGAAGAACGTCTGGTCGCGCTCCAGGCTGTTGACGAAGCGCATGATCTGCGGATAGGCCCCGCTGATCCCGGCGTCCATGGTGATCTCGGTCAGGTCAGTGCCGGGCGGGCCCTGCGCATATTGCACGCGCGAGAGTTGCACACCGGAGGCAACCTGCAGTGCGCCGATCCGCGTAGCGATGGAGGAATAATTGGCAGGGATGCGCGTGGCATAGAAGGTCTTGATGAGGGCGCGCGATTTTGCCACGCGCTTATCTACGCCGCGCAGCGAAGAGGTCTCCAGCTCCAGCGCCTTCAGTTCCATCTGCTTGTTGGCCAGTGCGCTGGTGGAACTGCTGTCAGTGGCCGACCAGTCGATGCCGAGGCGTGTGCCCAGGACGATGACGACGATGGCGAGAACGGCCACACCGGCAATATGCCAGGTGAGCGGCGAACTGAGAGCTTCGCGTGCCTGAGCGGCGGTCATCCTCTTCATTGCGCCACCCCCTTGTGCGGCTGTACGGGAGCCTTTGGCCTGGGCAATACAAGATACGGGATGCGCCGCTTTCCCGGTCCGGATGCAGCAGAGGGGCTGGCCGCGCCGGCTCCAGCGCCTGCACCGTTGTTTGCGGGATTGACCTTGCCCGGCTCCTTCATGCTGGTGGAGGGAGGATTGTAGTCGGCGAGCAGATCGAAGTTTACGCGACTGGAGGCGCTGACGGGTTGCGCTCGCTCGCTGGGACCGCCGTTGGCTTCCGCGCTTTCTCCTACAATGCGCGCAGCGACAAAGTGGCGCGAGTGTTCAAGGTTTTGCACCAGCTCAATGGCGCGGTCGCGCGGGCCGACGACGCGAAGCTTCAATGTGATGGTCCCATCGGGAGCGCGTGCCGGTTCGAGCGTGGTGACCTGCACGCCGCCTGGCAGCACGGTCTCCAGGTCCTCCATGGCCAGTGTCCAGGAGAATGCCTTTTCATCAATGAGCTTGTTGAGGCGCATGACCTGGGCCATGGTCTGGGCGTTGTCTGGCTGGCGCATGATGGCCTGATAGCCCTGCCGCTCGCTGCGTATACCCGCAATTTTTCCATCGAGCGAATGATCGCGCGCACGGGCTATCTCGGCCTTGTGATGAATGGCGTGCAGACCGAATCCGAACAGGATGGCCGTGAGCGCGAGCAAGCCCATGGCAATGCGGAGGCGCTTGAGAATCGGGCCCAGGTCAGCGAAGGGCCGAGTGGCGAGATTGATCCCGATGCGCATGGTGCTATGCCACCCCCGCCAGCGCGCCGGTCACGCCGGACAGGCTCACATTTCCGAGGGCCGTAGCTGCTCCGGGCTCCGGCCGCGGCGCAAGGTCCACGACGGTCATCTCTGTTTCGCCGATCCAGCGCGCAAAATCCCCGGCCGTGCCGCGCCCGGCATAGCGCAGGCTCGTGGGACGCATGGAGAGCTTGTCTTCAAAGTAGGCGGCCGCGACGGCAATGTCGCGCTGGACCTCAGCGAGGCGGAGGCCGGGCTCCGCGGGCAGATCCAGGGTGCGATACAACAGCAGATCGTTCCCGTGGGCAATCGCGGTGGTGAGGGACTCTTCATTGAGGCAGGCAGCCAGCACCGGCTCGGCAGCGTCCACGGTAGCTAGCGCGGCCAAGCTGGCTGGGAGTATGGCTCCGGGCTCATACGCGGCCGCATGCACCGCCGCCTCATATTCCGCGAGGATCGGCGCGGGAATGATCGCGGCCAGTACGCGACAACCGGCCTTATCTTGCGCAAGGGTCTGGTAACTGACGCCTGCATGCTCCACGTCGAACGGCACCATTTTGCGCAGCCTGAAGCGCAGCACGGAGATCGCGTCTGCCGGCTTGGCGGGCAGGGAATCGAAGTCGAGGACGAAGACGCGGACGGAGGTGTCAGGCAGAATCACGGAGATGGAGCGCTTGCGGGGCTCCACCTGATCGAGAGCTTTGCGGATTGCGCCTGCCACTGCGTCGGGAGCCGCGAAATTTACGCTGTTGATCCCGGGCGCGAGAGCTCCGGCGGGCAGGGGCTCAAAAGCAACCACGGCGGCAGCGCCGCCACCGGGCAACGCCGCGGCCAGCACGCCCAGGGGCGTCAGCTCCACCGCAGCGGGCGGCCGTCCGGTGGGTTGCGAGAGCGATTTGCGTGGAATCAAAGGCACTAGCGTGACGCCTCAATGAATGTCACCTTGTTGATCTCCTTCAGCGTGGTGAGGCCGCGGCGGACTCGGTCCAGCGCCGACTCGCGCAGGAAGCTCATGCCCTCCTTCTGCGCCAGCTTACGCACCTCAGAGGTGGGCTTCTTCTCCAGAATCAACTCGCGAATCGGGTCGGTCAAGTCCAGCAGCTCGTGGATGGCGGTCCGGCCGCGGTAACCGGTGCCGCCGCACTCGATGCAGCCCGCGCCCTCATGAAAGTCAAAGCCGCGCCACTCGGCAGGGTCCATACCGCTCGACACCAGGATGTCGTCGGGGTAATGCACGGTCTGGACGCAGTGCTCGCAGATGGTGCGGACCAGCCGCTGGGCGAGGATGCAGTTGAGCGCGGAGACGAAGTTGTAGGCCTCGACGCCCATGTTGAGAAAGCGCCCGAGCACGTCGACCACGTTGTTGGCGTGCACGGTGGTGAAGACCAGGTGCCCGGTGAGCGCGGAGTTGATGGCGATCTGCGCGGTCTCCTGATCACGAATTTCGCCGACGAGAATCTTGTCGGGGTCATGGCGCAGAATGGAGCGCAGGCCGCGCGCGAAGGTGAGGCCTTTTTTTTCATTGACGGGAATTTGCGTGATGCCGCGAATCTGGTACTCGACCGGATCTTCAATCGTGATGATTTTGTCTTCGTCGCTTTTGATCTCGTTGAGCGCAGCGTAGAGGGTAGTGGTTTTACCGGAGCCGGTGGGGCCGGTGACCAGGACCATGCCGTAGGGCTCGCGAATATAGCGGCGGAAGCGGCGCAGGTCCTCGTCCGCAAAGCCCACCACGTCGAGGGTGAGGTTGCGGAACTTCTCGCTCATCGATTCCTTATCGAGCACGCGGAGCACGGCGTTTTCGCCATGCACGGTGGGCATGATGGAGACGCGGAAGTCGATGAGGCGGCCCTTATAGCGGACACGGAAGCGGCCGTCCTGCGGCACGCGGCGCTCGGCAATATCGAGCTCGCTCATGATCTTGATGCGGCTCAGGATGGTGGTGTGATGCTCGCGCGCGATGGGCGCCATTGCCTCCTGCAACACGCCGTCGATGCGGTACTTGACATGCAGCGAGTCGTCGTAGGTCTCAATGTGAATGTCGGATGCGCGGCGCTCGAGAGCGGTGAAGATCGTGGTGTCGACGAGGCGGATGATCGGACTGATGTCTTCATCGCTGGTGAGCTTCTCGATGGAGATGTTTTCGTCCGCATTTTCTTCGCCGGTGAGCACGTCAAAGGTGAGCCCCTCGCTGGCCTCGTCGAGGACGCGCTGCGACTGCTCGGTCTTCTTTAGCAGGTCGGTAATCTGCGAAAGGGTGGCCACGCGGGGCAGGATGCGGCTGCCGAGCAGCCCGGCAATCTCATCGAGGACCATGAGGCGCGAGGGGTCGCTGACGGCGATGGCCAGCGCGTCGCCCACCTGCTCGATGGGTACGAAATTGTAGCGGAACATCAGCTCGACGGGCACGGTGCGCAGCAGTTCGTGCTGAATCTTGAAGTTCTTCAGATCCACAAACTCCGCGCGATAGCGCCGCGCCATCGCTTCAGCCATTTCGCGCTCTTCGTCACTGCCCGGGGCAGGCCCGGTGGGCAGTACAACGATCGTTGTGTCAGCCATCGTCTTTTACCCCTGTGCGCCGGAAACCTGCCCGAGCGAAAAGATGGGCAGATACAGCGAGATCAGAATGAATACCACGACAACCCCCATAACAATCAGGATGGCCGGCTCAATCAGCGCCAGTGCCGCGGTGAGCGCTGTCGCAACATCTTCCTCAAAGAACTCGGCTACCGAGTTCAGCATCTGCGGCAAGGCGCCGGTCTGCTCTCCCACGGAGATCATCTCGGTGGCGAGATCGGGGATCACCTTGGTTTCGCTGAGCGAATCGGCCAGGCTCTTGCCCTCGCGCACGGTGGTGATGGACGACATCACGGCTTGCGAGACCCTGCGCGAGGAGATGGAGCGGGCGGCTGTGTCGAGCGACGGGACCAGCGGCAGGCCGCCGGCAAGCAGCGTGGAGAGGGTGCGTGAAAACAGCGCCACCTGGTACTTGAGCCAAATTTTGCCGAAGATGGGCAGGCCCACGCGAACGCCATCCACAAAGTCGCGGCCGCGCTCGGTGATGGAGAACCGGTAACTGCCGAAACCGCCGATCAGCAACACGGCGAGGATCCAGAGAATGTTGTGCTGCGTCCACTTGCCGAAGGTGAGCAGGCCGATCGTCATGGCGGGCAGTTGGGAGCCCATCTGGTCATACAGCTCGGCAAACTGCGGAATGACCACGGTGAACATGAAGACCATGAGGCCGCTGACCAGGAAAAGCAGAAGGGACGGGTAGATGAGCGAGGCCGTCAGTTTTTTGCGGAAGGTAAGCGAGACGCGCTGAAAGCTTACGTAGCGCTCCAATACCTCCTGCAGATTGCCGGAGCGCTCACCAGCGAGGAGCGTGGTGGTGTAGATGGACGGGATGCCGCTCTGTGCTTCGAAGGCCGAGGATAGCGACTCGCCGGTCTTGACGCGATTGGCCACATCGTTCAACTGGCTGGCGAAGTGCGGATCCTTTTGAATATTGGCCAGCATGTGCAAGGAGCCCAGGATGGGCAGGCCTGCGCGCACCAGGGTAAGGAACTGCTGATTGAAGATCAGAAAGGGTTCCAGACGGACCTTGCGGCGGGAGAAGAGCGGCATTCCGCCGCGTGCGCTGACGGAAAAGACATGGTAGCCGGCCTGGGTGAAACGCGCGCGCAGCTCGTCGGCGGTCGCTGCCGTCTGTACCTGCTCCTGGACGCGGCCGCGCTCATCGGCCAGCTTGATGACGAACTCTGCCATGGGAAACTTCCTGTGCCCGCGGGCCGCAACCGCTCCGTTTGCGCTGCTTTGTCCAAGAGTAACAGCCCAACAGCAGAACAGACGTGCGGTGACGCATCAACGTTCAACGATGCGGGGATGGATTAGGGCTGTTGTTGTTCCGGCTGCGAGGGTAAGGGAGTCCAAGGCGGGTCAGGTGCTCAAAGGGGGGCCCATTGTCCAGGGATGTTCTGCGACCGGAGAGGAGGTCGGAGTGAGTCGGGCTGTTCCCCTCACTCTTTGCCTTCTTTTTGCCGATAATCCCACCGGGGCGCAGGCAGATGTTGCCGTTGCGTCGAAGCGCGACAGCCGGTGGAGACGACCCTTGCTGGAGCGGGATGGGTGGGAACTGGGAAAGCAGAGATTCCGTACACCACGGCGACGAGCGAAGCGGATGGGAAGCGAGGCGCTGGGGTGCTAGAATCCCTGAAACTTTTCGAGTTCTGCGTGGTCTAATGAAGATAAGTTGATAACGGGAGACTCAATGTCGAATCAGCCTTCTATTCTGCCCCCTGTAGATGCCTCCAATGCCGGTCAAAGCGGAGTGCGTCTGGTCTCCGTGTTGCCGGTGCGCGACACGGTTCTTTTCCCCCATGCGGTTCTGCCGCTGACGGTTGGCCGCGAGAGCTCGATTCAACTGATCGAGGCGCTGGGCGATGAACGGTCGATCGTGGTGGCGGCGCAACTGGACGCGCGGCTGGACGCTCCCAAGCCGGCGGACCTGCATACGGTAGGAACGCTGGCGACCGTACATAAGGTTGTCCGGATGCCGAACCAGAGCCGCTTTGTCTTCACGGAAGGTGTGGAGCGGGTGCGTCTGGTGCGTTTTGTGCAGACGGAGCCGTTCATGGTGGCTGAGGTGGAGGAGTTGCAGGAGGCGGAGCCGGACTCGACGGCCAGCGTGGAAGCGCTGGTGCGTAACGTCGTGAGCCAGTTCCAGCAGATTGTCTCCGAGTCGCCAACGCTTTCAGACGAGCTGCGGACTATTGCGGTGAATATCGATGAGCCGAGCCGCCTGGTGGATTTTGTGGCGTCCTCGCTGCCGTTTCTAACCACGGACGACAAGCAGCAACTGCTGGAGACGCCGAGCGTACTGGACCGGTTGGAGCAGATGAACAAGCTGCTGGCCAAGGAGATTGAGGTCCAGCAACTGCGCAACAAGATCCAGAACGAGGTTCAGGACCAGGTGCAGCAGTCGCAGCGCGACTACTACCTGCGCGAGCAGATGAAGGCTATCCAGAAGGAGCTGGGAGAGCAGGACGAGGGCCAGCGGGAGGTGGACGATCTGCGCGAAAAGATTGACGCCGCCGGGATGCCCGAGGATGTGAAGAAGGAGGCGATGAAGGAGCTCTCGCGACTGTCGCGGATGTCTCCCATGGCGGCCGACTACTCGCTGACGCGCAATTACATTGAATGGCTGGCGGTGCTGCCGTGGGCCAAGAGTTCGGGTACCAAGGTGGATACCGTGAAGGCCGGCGAGATTCTGGACGAGGACCACTACGGGCTGAAGAAGGTGAAGGAGCGCATTCTGGATTATCTGAGTGTCCTGGAACTGAAGCCGGATATGAAGGGGCCGATACTCTGCTTTGTGGGGCCTCCGGGGGTGGGCAAGACCAGCCTGGGCAAGTCGATTGCCCGCGCACTGGGGCGGAAGTTCCAGCGCATCTCATTGGGCGGCATGCATGACGAGGCGGAGATACGCGGCCATCGCCGGACTTACATCGGCGCGCTGCCGGGGCAGATTATCCAGAGCATCCGGCGTGCGGAGACCAACGATCCGGTGATCATGCTGGACGAGGTGGACAAACTGGGCCGGGACTTTCGCGGTGACCCGGCATCGGCGCTGCTGGAAACGCTGGATCCGGCGCAGAACAACAGCTTCCGCGATAACTATCTGGATGTGCCGTTCGATCTCTCGAAGGTGCTGTTCATCTGCACGGCGAACATGCTGGACCCGGTGCCGCCGCCGCTGCTTGACAGGATGGAACTCATTCCGCTGCAGGGCTACAGCGAAGAGGAGAAGCTGCACATCGCCAATCGTTATCTGATTCCGCGGCAGATCGAGGAGAACGGGATTACCACGGAACAGGTCGAATTTCCGGAGGAGGCTGTGCGGCATATCGTACGCCACTACACGCGCGAGGCCGGGGTGCGCAAACTGGAGCAGACGATTGGCACGGTCTGCCGTAAGCAGGCGCGACGCGTAGTGGAGGGCAAGAAGGAAAAACTCACGGTTACGCGCGAAGTTCTCAAGGAGTTCCTGGGCGGCATCCAGGTGCGCGTGGATACCGAGGTGGCGGAGCGCGTGAAGCGGCCGGGCGTGGCTGTGGGGCTGGCCTGGACGCCGGCCGGCGGCGACATTCTCTTTATCGAGGCCAACAAGATGAAGGGCAAGGGCGGCTTTACGATGACCGGGCAGATTGGTGAGGTGATGCAGGAGTCGATGCAGGCCGCGCTGACCTGGGTGCGCTCCAACGCAGCGTCTCTAGGGCTGGCCGAGGACTTCACCAAGGAGATCGACCTGCACATTCATGTGCCCGCGGGCGCGATCCCGAAGGATGGGCCGTCGGCCGGGGTAACGATAGCGACGGTGCTTGCGTCGCTGTTGACCGACACGCCGGTGCGACCGCTGACGGCCATGACGGGCGAGATTACGCTGAGCGGCAATGTGCTGCCGGTGGGCGGCATCAAGGAGAAGTTCCTGGCTGCGCGGCGGGCCGGAGTGGAAACCATCATTCTTCCCGCCGAGAACCGCCAGGACGTGGAAGAGGACCTGACGTCGGAGTTGATGGAGGGCGTGACCGTCCACTACGCCAGCCGTATTGAAGACGTGCTTGCCGTGGCTCTGCCACTGCTGAAGGCGCGGCCGGATACGCAGCCGGCGGAGGCCGAGCTTAAGGGGCACTCCGTCGCGTAGGTAGCGCAAAGACCAGACAAGGAAGGCCGGCGAACCTGCCGGCCTTTCCTGGCTCAGGGGTGGAACGGATTCGGCCGCAGGTTTCGTCCACGGAATCCTGCAGGCGGCGTCTAAACCACAGCAGGCGGTATGCTTTCTCTTATGATTCATGTGCGTGTGCTCGCCTTTGGCGTGCTGAAAGATGCGATAGGCGCGAAGGCGCTGCCGGTTGAGCTGCCGGAAGGGGCGACGGTGGCCGACCTGCTGGCGCGGTTGGGCGGCCAGTATCCGGGAGCGATGCTGCAGGGGATTGCCGTAAGCGTCAACGCGGAGTATGCCACGGCTTCGCAGGTCTTGAGCGCGAGCGACGAAGTGGGGCTGCTGCCGCCTGTTTCCGGCGGCAGTGAGCCGACGGGCGACGTCGTCGATGAGCACGAGGCGGAGATTCTGCACATTGCGTTAACCCGCGACGTCATTGACGCCGATGGGCTTGTCGCCGCTGCCAAGCGCGGGGAAGATGGCGCGGTTGTGGCGTTTGACGGCATTGTGCGCAATCACTCGCGCGGGCGCCGGACGCTGCATCTGGATTACGAAGCTTATGAAGAGATGGCCGTAAAGCAAATGGACGCGCTGGGCCGTGAGGCGCGGAGCCGCTTCGGCGTTCGCCATGTGGCAATCGTGCATCGGCTGGGACGGCTTGCGATTGGCGAGACCAGCGTGCTGATTGTGGTGGCCTCGGCGCATCGTGCGCAGGCCTTCGATGCTTGCCGGTGGATTATCGACACGCTGAAGAAGACGGTGCCCATCTGGAAGAAAGAGACCTTTGCGGACGGCGCGGTGTGGGCCGATGGAGAGCCGTTTCCCGCGGGGTTGGGGTTGGAGGCTGCGGATGCTCCGTAGGAAGGCTGGGAGCGTTCACGCAGGGCTGATGCTGGCGGGACTGCTGACTTGCGCGGCTATGCAGGGCTCTGCCCAGGATGTGACCTTTCGCATGAACGTGCAACTGGTGAATGTCTTTGTGAATGTGACGGACCAGAACGGCGCGATTGTGGGAGGACTGACGCGGGATGACTTTGCGCTCTATGAAGATGGACGCCCGCAAAAGATCTCGCTCTTTGAGCGCGAGTCGGAGATGCCGCTGAACATCACGCTTGCCGTTGACACCAGCGGCAGCGTCTACAAGGACCGCGACGTGGAGCGCGACGCGGCCAAGCGATTTGCTCGGGCGCTGCTGCGTCCGCAGGACCAGATGAGCGTGATGGAGTTTGCCACCTACGTGACGGAGCGGACGGGCTTCACGAACCAGCTGAAGTCGATCGACCACGGTCTGGACAGCCTGCGCGGCGGCGACGCGACGGCGCTCTACGATGCGATCTATCTGGCCTCACAGAGGCTGGGGACGCGGCAGGGGCGCAAGGTGCTGGTGCTGGTCTCAGACGGCGGCGACACGGCCAAAAGCACCACCTACGCCCAGGCGCTGGAGCAGGCGCTGCGCAATGAAGCGATGATCTACAGCATTATCGATGTGCCGATCGAGGCCAGTGCCGGACGCGACACGGGTGGAGAACATGCGCTGATTACGCTGGCCGAGCAGACCGGTGGCAAGAGCTTTTATGCCGACCACGGCGGGCTGGACACGGCCTTTGCACAGGTGAGCGAAGACCTGCGTACACAATACGTGCTGGGCTATTATCCGCAGAACCAGGAGCCGGGCACGGATTTTCATCGCATCCGCGTGACCATTCCGCGGGCGGCGGTCGATGCTTATCACATCCGCTATCGCACCGGCTATTACGCAGACACTCCGGCACGCCGCCGATAGCCGCACCGCTTCATGCGGCGCAGAATCTGCATCTAAAATAGGCATATGACTCCCCTGGGTTCATCGCACCACCGCCAAAAGACACCTCCGCCCGGCGATACCGGGCAGGAAGCCCTTTATCTGCGCTCCCTCAGCGACCGGCAGATCAACGTCGCCATCAAGCTGCACGACGGCGAGACCGTGCGCGGCTGGATTGAGTATTTTGACGACGGCATGTTGCGGCTGACGCGCGAGGGAAAGCCGAACCTGTTCATTTACAAGCACCAGATTCAGACCATCTCGGAAGTCGCGGGAAAGCGTGCGGCGCGCACGGCGCGCAACGCGGCGGCGAGCGAGGCGGGCTTGTGAGCGGCGCGGGCCGGACTGCGCAGGAGTTCGTGTGGGTGCCCAAGGCTGCCGGCATTGTGCGCGAAGCAGGGGCGCGGCTGCGCGAGTTCTTTGCCCAGGGCGTGGAGACTGAGTACAAGGGCGACGTAGACCTGGTGACGGTGGCCGACCGCACGGTGGAGAAGCTGATTCGCGAGCGGCTCGGCGCGATGTTTCCTGAGCACGGCATCTATGGCGAAGAGGGCACGCGCGAGCGTATGGAGCAGGAGTTCCGCTGGTATGTGGATCCGCTGGACGGGACGACCAACTTTGCCCACGGCTTTCCGCAGTTCTGCGTTTCGATGGGGCTGGAGCAGCGTCCCGCGACGCTGAAACCGGACGAGGACGGTACGCTGGTTGCGGCGCTTATCTATGACCCGCTTCGCGACGAGATCTTTACGGCAGAGCGCGGACGCGGCGCACTGTTGAACGGCAAGCCGCTGCGGGTTTCCGGCATTCCGGAGCTGGCCGAGGCGCTGGTGGCTACGGGATTTCCAAGCCGGAAGCGGCACGCGAGCCCGAACATACACTTTTATCAGGAATTCACGCTGCGGTCGCATGGCGTGCGAAGGGCCGGCTCTGCTGCGCTTGACCTGGCCTATGTGGCTGCGGGGCGCATGGATGCCTTTTGGGAGTTCAACCTCAACCCGTGGGACACCGCGGCGGGCATCTTGCTGGTGGAGGAAGCAGGCGGGCGGGTGACGGACTTTGCGGGCCGGCATTACCGCCTGGAGAGCCGGGAGATTCTGGCCTCGAACGGGCTGATTCACGCGGAGCTACTGGGCTTTTTTGACGATATGTTCGCGGGACGCAACCTCAGTCCCATTCCCACGCCCGCGGAGTGGGCGGCGAGCCGGGCGGCGGCGGGCCGGTGATGCGAGAGCGCCGGTGGGGGCTGTGTAGTTTTCGATTCCCGCATCGCAAAACACGGGTGATCGGCGAAAAGTCAGCATGCGGCCTCGTGTGCTACTATCAGCGTCGAAGGTTCACCCTCCTCGGAGAAATAAGCAGATGGCATACGTAATTGCAGAACCCTGTATCGGCACCAAGGACACCGCCTGCGTAGACGCTTGTCCTGTCGATTGCATCCACCCCAAGAAGGACGAGGCCGGCCACGCGGAGGCCGACCAGCTGTTCATCGATCCTGTCGAGTGCATCGACTGCGGTGCCTGTGTCCCGGCCTGCCCGGTTTCGGCGATTTTCGCGCAGGACGACCTGCCGGAGAAGTGGGCTCACTTCACGGAGAAGAACGCTGCACATTACGGCCGCTAGACGGACCGCGGATTCGGTTTCGGTTCTCCTCAAGTTTTCTCAGGGACACGCATGCCGCTCAGCGGGATGCGTGTTCGTGTTTTTACGCAGGTGGGCGGTTGCGGGCCACTCGTAATGCGATGATGGAATCGCATGGGCGTGCTCACCTCAGAAGCCGTGATACTGCGTACCTGGCCGGTGCATGAAGCCGACCTGATCGTGAGCCTCTTCACGCGGGATTACGGCAAGGTGCGCGGGGTGGCCAAATCTGCGCTGAAGAGCCGCAGACGCTTTGGCGGCGCGCTGGAGCCGATGACAGTGGCGCAGGCCTGGTTTGCGGAACGGCCCCGGCAGGAACTGGTCCGGCTGGATCAACTGGAGATTGTGCGCTCGCCGCTTGCAGAGCCGGTGGATTCGGCGCGTCTGAGCGTGCTCAGTTTTTTTGCCGAACTGCTGGATGAGGCATTGCCCGATCACGATCCGCAGGCAACGGTCTTCCGGCTGCTGATCTCTGTTCTGGAACAAACGACGGTGCTCCAGCCCTGGATGCCGCTGACCTACTTCCAGCTGTGGATGACGCGGTTGATGGGCCTGCTGCCGGACATTGCGCATTGCACGGCGTGCGGCGAGGCCTTGCATGCCGCCGAGGTTGCATTCAGCAGCCATGGCGACGGATTGTTTTGCGCGCTGCACCGGGGAGGCAACGCCGGCGAGCTTTGCGCCGACTCCTGGCAACTGGCCCAGCGAATGTTGAGGGCGCCGGTGGCTGCGTTTTCGGCGGAGGAGTGGAACCGGCGGCGCGGGCAGGATTTGCGGCGGTTTACGCTGCAGGCGCTGGAGCGGCATCTGGAGCGCAAGTTGAAGTCGGCGGAGGCACTGGCGCGATTGGGCGGGTGAGAGAATTTCAGGCCTGAGCATCCGGGTCGGAGGCAGCCTGGTGGGATTCTGTCTGCCGACGTGCGTGATCTTTCTTTTGTGGACGATCGGCGGAGGTTGAGTCGCAGCTCGGCTCCAGCGGGGGGAAGAATGCAATACCGGCAGCTTGGCAATGGGCCTTTGCAGGTCTCGGAACTCAGTTTCGGCACGTGGCTGACGGTAGCCGGCGGCGTGGGTCGGGAGGCAGCGACTCGTTGTATCCACGCTGCGCTGGACCACGGAATTACACTGTTCGACACGGCTAACCAATACGGCGCGGGCGAGGCGGAGCGGGTGTTGGGGCAGGCTTTGCGGGGTCTGCCGAGAGATCGCTACCTGATCGCGACCAAAGTCTATTTCCCAGTGGGCGATGAGCCGGACCACGGGCTCTCGGCACAGCAGATTGAGAGGCAATTGGATCGGTCGCTGGAGCGGCTCGGCGTGGATACCATCGACCTCTACCAATGTCATCGCTACGACAGGGAGACGCCGTTGCAGGAGACCCTATGCGCACTGGACCGGGCGGTAAAGTCGGGCAAGGTTCGGGCCATCGGGTTCAGCGAGTGGACGGCGGAGCAAATTGAGGATGCAGCCAGGATTGCGGGCGAGTGCCAGTATGCGGCGTTCTCCTCGAGCCAGCCGCAATACTCCATGCTTTGGCGGAAGCCAGAGGCTAGCGTGTTTGGAGTCTGCGCCCGGCATGGGGTAGGCAATCTGGCGTTTTCTCCACTGGCCCATGGGGTGCTGACCGGGAAGTATGCTCCGGGCCTGCCGCCTCCGCCGGGCAGCCGCGCAGCGAGCGAAGAGATGAATGCCTTTATGGAGACGGCGGGACGGCATTACCGGTCAGACTATCTGCTGGCCGCGGTAGAACGGCTGAAGCCGATCGCCGCCGACCTCGGCTTGACCATGGCGCAGATGGCACTGGCCTGGGTGCTGCGGCGGCCGGAAGTTTCCTCTGCGATCATCGGTGCGTCGCGGCCGGAACAGATTGCGGACAATGTGCGGGCGGCAGGCGTGACGCTGCCCGCAGAAGCGCTGCAGCGCATGGATGAGGCTGTGCGCGATGCCGCGGTATGGGCCTGAGAAAATGCGGTGAAGAGCTGGACGAGCGATCTGAGTGTGGCGCATCATGTCTGTGCCGCGGAATAGAAGGCGTCCTGGATGGGTCGCGCGCTGGATATCAGGTCTGAGACTCCGTACTCCGGGCGCCCATTCATTTTGAGAGATTCAGATATCCAAATCTCACTTGTCGCGCCCATCTAATCCTCCTTCCCGGCAACTCGAAATCGTCCAACCTGGAGTTCATTTAGAGGCTTCCAGCTTCTTTTGCAGCAATGCTGATATCAATCAATCTCCCTGGGAAGTCGGATGCGGCCCTACTGATAAAATCAGTCCTTAGTTCCATTGAGAGAGAGTTTCCAGTGCCGACAACCGAGTCTACCGCTGCGTTGCAGTCCAGCGCGCTTACCTTTCAGGAATTGCTTTTCCGCCTGCAAAGCTTTTGGGCAGATCGCGGCTGCGTGCTGCAGCAGCCCTACGACGTGGAGGTGGGCGCGGGTACCATGGCGCCGGAGACCTTTCTGCGCGTGCTGGGGCCGAAGCCTTACAGAGTGGGCTACGCGCAGCCCTCGCGGCGGCCAGCCGACGGGCGCTACGGCGAGAACCCGAACCGGCTGTTCAAGCACACGCAGTTTCAGCTCATCCTGAAGCCGCCGCCGGTGAACGTGCAGGAACTGTATCTGCAATCGCTGGAAGCGATCGGAATTGACCTGAGCAAGCACGACCTGAAGTTTGAAGAAGACAACTGGGAGTGGCCGGCGGGCGGCGCCTGGGGCGTGGGCTGGCAGGTGATGCTGGACGGGCTGGAGATAACGCAGTTCACCTACTTTCAGCAGTGCGGCGGCATGGACCTTGACCCGATTTGCGCGGAGCTGACGTATGGGCTGGAGCGCATTGCGGCCTTTTTGCAGGATGTGGACTCGATCTACGAGATTGTGTGGGCACGCGATCCGGAGACAGGCGCTCCGGTGACTTATGGCGAAGTTAGATTGGCCGAGGAGCTGCAGTTCTCTGTCTATAACTTCGAGGAAGCCGATGTGGCGAAGTTATGGGAACACTTCAACCTGTTTGAGGCGGAGGCGAAGGCACTGCTGGGAAAGGCCGATGGGCTGTTTGCCAGCGAGACGGCGACCGCGGGGGAGAAGCAGCGATTTCCGCTGTTGGCGACGTATGAGCTGGCGTTAAAGTGCTCGAATCTGTTCAATGTCCTGGATGCGCGCGGGGCGATCAGTGTGACGGAGCGCGTGGGCGTGATCGGGCGGATTCGCGCGCTGGCGGTGGGCGTGGCCAGGGCGTATGCGGCGCAGCAGGCAGCGTAGCAGGTGGCCGGTTGCGGCCTGCCGTCTTTCTGGTCGCAGAGTTGAGAGTTGCGGAACCCGAAAATTCGCGAGTTAGTAAGTGAGCGAGAGAGCTTGAGTCTTATGTCGGATTTTTTGTTGGAGATTGGGTTGGAAGAGGTTCCGGCCCGCATGATTGCCGGGGCCGAGGCGGAGCTGGGCCGCCGCGTGAAGGAGCTTCTCACGCGCGAGCGGCTGCTTGCGCCGGAGGCAAAGCTGACCACATACTCCACGCCGCGGCGGCTGGCCGTACTGGTGGAAGGCGTGCTGGCGGCGCAGGCCGATGCAGAAGAGCAGCTGACGGGCCCTTCGTGGAAGGTGGCGTTCAAGGATGGCGCGGCGACGGCTGCGGCGGAGGCTTTTGCGAAGAAGGCCGGCGTTGCGGTGACGGCTCTCAAAAAGGTGACGACGGCGAAGGGCGAGTACGTTGGCGTGACGGTGAAGCGGGAAGGAGTGGGCGCGACACAGTTGCTGGCGGGAGAGTTGCCGAAGGAAGTGCTGGGGCTTTACTGGGCCAAGAATATGTATTGGCGCGCGGGCAAGCCGGAGCGGTTTGTGCGTCCTGTGCGCTGGGTGGTGGCGATGCTGGATACGGCGGTCGTTCCGCTGGAGATTGCGGGGATTGCCGCGGGTAATGCGACCCGCGGGCATCGCGTGCTGCACGGCAGTGCGGCGATTGTGCTGGCTTCGGCAACGAGCTACCAGGAGGCGCTGCGCACGGCGAAGGTGATTGTGGACGTGGCCGAGCGCAGGTACGTGATTCGCAAGGCGCTGGACAAGGCGACGCGCTCGGTGGCCGGGGCCCGCTGGCGGGAGGATGAGCTGCTGCTGGAGACGGTGGTGCATCTGACGGAGTGGCCCAGCGTGATTCTGGGCGACTTTGACAGGGAGTATCTGACGCTGCCTGAAGAAGTGCTGGTGACGGTGATGCGCGATCACCAGAAGTATTTTGCCGTGGAGGACGCTCACAGCAAGTTAGCGCCGCACTTTCTGGCGGTGCTGAACACGGAGACCGATGCGGAAGGCGCGGCGATCATTCGCCACGGCAATGCGCGGGTCCTGACGGCGCGCTTCAAGGATGCGCGCTTCTTCTGGGAGTTCGACCAGAAAACGCCGCTCACCGAGCGTGTCGAGAGCCTGAAGCATGTGACCTTCCATAAGGAGCTGGGCAGCTACGCGTGGAAGACGGAGCAGAATCTGCGCGTGACGCGCGAGCTGGCCGCAGTTGTGAAGGCTGCCGGTGTGGCGTTTGATGAGGCTGCGCTGCTGAAGGCCGTGGAATTGGCCAAGACCGATCTGACGACGGAGCTGGTGAAGGAATTCACCGAGCTGCAGGGCATGATCGGTGGCCTGTATGCGCGGGCGCAGGGCCTGGGCGAGCGGGTGGCGCTGGCGATCTATGAGCAGTACACGCCTGGCTCGACGGAGGACAACATTCCGGTCTCAGTGGAAGGCCAGTTGCTCGGGCTGGCGGATCGCATCCAGACGATTGTTGCGATGTTTGGCATAGGCCTCAGACCGACTGGGTCTAAAGATCCATTTGCTCTTAGAAGAACTGGAAACGGAGTTATCAAAATTCTTGCAGAATCTGATCTAGAACTGACATTGGATGGGATCTATTCTGCGATTCGTGCGATCTCTGATGGGTCAAAGGACACTTTTAACGAAGTCCAAGCATTCCTTGGTGAGCGAGTGAAATCCTATCTGATGGAGGTTCGCGGTTTTGCGTATGACGTAGTGAATGCCGTGACATCGGCGGGGTCAATCGTCGTCTCAACTGAAGTCACCTTGGGGGCTGAGAACGTACGTCATACCATTGCCCGCGCAGAAGCCCTGACGGCAGCGCGCGGGTCGGAAGACTTCGTGGCGGTTGCGGCGGCATTCAAGCGCATCAAGAATATTCTGCGCCAGGCCGAAGAAAAAGGCTTCACGCTTGGTTCGCCCAACAGCGTAGAGCTGGTGGCGGAGGCGCAGGCGCTTTGGGATGCTGCTCGTAAGTTGACGCCGCAGGTTGCCGTGTTGCGCGAAAGGCGCGCCTATGGCGAGGCGCTGGCGCTGATTGCCACGTTGCGGCCTGCGGTGGATGCGTTCTTCGACAAGGTGATGGTGCTGGACCCTGATGTACAGGTTCGCGGGGCTCACCTGGGGCTGATTGACGAAGTGCTACGCGGCTTCTCCGGCATTGCGGATTTCGGCGAGATTGTGACGCCTTAGTCGGGTGAGTTGGGTTTGAGGTTCCCCAAGTCTCGGAATCGAGACCTGGGAAACCCTGCCTCACGGCTGGGCAGAGAGTCGCCGAATTCAAACTGGTCGCGATCGAAAGGATTTTCCTGCGCGTGGTCGCGCAACTTCAACGTAACCTACCCGTCTACAATCTAGATAGATGTCCGACGCGCTTTATCTGAGTTTGTGGTATCCGAATCTGCGCCTTGCCGCGCTGGCTGAAAAGCTGACGGCGGTGTTGGGTGAATTTGCCGGGCATGGCGGCGAGGCCCGCGTGTACGCGGCGACCGTGTGGCCGGTGAGCTGGAGCGAGTCGCCGGTTTTGCAGCACGTTTACGGACGCGGCGAGCGCGGTGCGGAGCCGAAGCAGGCGGTTGAGCATGCGCTGGAGCTGCTCCACGAGGACTACGCTTACGAGTTCCAGATTGGTTGGAGCCTGTGGGAGCTGGAGACAACGCCGAATATGGACCCGCGCTGGGTGCGCGATCCGCGGCTGGTGCGGGTGACGGGCTTTGGCCCGCTGTTTGACGAAGGAACGTACGAGCAGGAAGGCCACATCCGCATCGATTTCGGCACTGACGCGCCTTTTCTGGATGAAGAGGGTGAGCTGGACGCTACGGCCGCGCGGCACGTGGAAGAGAATGTGCGTCAACTGGTGGAGCTGACGGCCGCGGTGGAGAAGGGCTCGGGAGCCACGGCGCGCCTGCTGTGGAGCGAACTGGGCGAGAGCCTTGCCCAACGGCTTGCGGCGCGGCTTGGCATGAGGAACTGAGGCAGTGCGGTTCACCATAGAGCGGCTGCGTTGGCTGGTGCTGGCGGCGGGGGTGATGCTGATTGCGGCCCTGGCGGTAGTCTTCACCGTGGACAAGTGGAAGAGGCCCTTCAATCGCCGCGACCTGCCCAAGCGGCTGGGTGTTGACATTCAGCAGGAAGCCAACGGATTCACCTATACGCAGGCGCACGGCGGGCACACGCTGTTCAAGATTCAGGCGTCCAGGGTGGAGCAGCTTAAACAAGGCAACGCGTTGCTTCATGAGGTACACATTGAGATGTATGGCGCGGACGGCAGCCGCGTGGACCGGATCGAAGGCAATGAGTTCGAGTATAACCAGCAAGCGGGAACGGCCAAGGCCAACGGCCCGGTGGACATTACGCTGACGCGACCGCCTACTACGACGCCTGCCGCGCAGAAGGCGGCAACCGCACGCGCGGCGGCTCCCGACGAGATTCACGTAAAGACGAGCGGGCTGGTATTTGACCAGAACAGCGGACTGGCCAGCACGAATGAGGCGGTGGAGTTTGTGCTGAAGCAGGGCACGGGCAGCGCCAGCGGAGCGACCTTCGACTCGGAACAGGGGCTGCTTGTTCTGGATCGGGCCGTGAAGCTGGAGTTGCAGCGCGGTGCGGAAACAGTGCGTCTGGTGGCCAACCATGGGGAATTTGAGCGCAATGAGCAGACCTGCCGGCTGACGGGAAGCCTGGTGCAGGATCGCGGCAACCAGGTGGAGATGGCGGAGGCGACGGTTCATTTTCGTGACGACGGGTCGGCGTCACAAGTGGAGGCCTGGCACGGCCTGAGGGTGACGAGCGCGGCGGGCAGCCGGCTGGCGGCGCCCACCGGCACTCTGGAGCTTGACGAGAATAACCACCCGCGGAGCGGCGTTCTGCGTGGAGGCGTGACGGTGGACTCGGATGCGCAGGGGCGCAAGGTGCAGGGCAGCGCACCGACGATGACGCTGGTCTTCACGCCGGACGGGGTGCTGCGGCAGGCGCATATGGAGCGCGGCGTGAAGATGGCGAGCGACGCAGAGAGCGCGTCGGCCAGCGGCGAAGTGAAGAGCCATGAGACATGGACTTCAATGGTGGCGGACCTCAGTTTTCGCGACGCGGGGCATGGGCAACTGGAGCTTGCCGCGATGCATGGGACGGGCGGCGTGGTGGTCACAGACGCGAGCCGGCGAGGCAATGGGCCGGTGACGCCATTTCGCATGGCTGCCGATGAGATGACTGGGACGTTTGGCGCGGGCTCTACGCTGACGGCGATGACCGGCACGGGCCACGCCAGCATGGAGCAGACCACGGCGACGGGAGCGCGGCAGACGACGAACGGCGACCGGCTGACGGCGCAGTTTGCTCAGTTGCAGCCCGGTGCGAAGGGCATTGCCGGGAAGAATCGGATGGGCGCGATGGGAAGCTCGCAAGTGGAGTCCGCGACGGTGGAAGGCCATGTTGTGCTGGTGCAGCAGGCGGCGCCCAAGGCCGGCGAACCTGCCCCTGCGGCGATGCGCGCGACGGGGGATAAGGCAGTGTATCTGGGCGATGGCGGCAAGCTGCGGCTTACGGGCGACCCGCGTGTCGAAGACGGAGGCTTGCAGCTCTCCGCGCGGATGATTGACGTTGCGCAGAGTGCGGGCGATGCCGTGGCGCAGGGCGATGTGAAGGCCACCTGGATGGGGGATGCGCAGCAGGACGCGGGCCGGCACGGCGGGCAGGCCGGCAACGAGGCCGCGGAGCTGGGCGGCCAGGGGCCAGCACACGTCGTTGCCGATGGAGCGGAACTGAACCAGACGACGGGCGAAGTCGTCTTCCACGGCCATGCGCGGCTGTGGCAGATGACCAACTCGATCTCCGCGCCGGTGATTGTGCTGAATCGCACGAAACAGACGCTGGTGGCGCGTGCGGGCGGAGCAGCGGATCCAGTGCGTGTGGTGATGGTGAGTGCAGCTGGCCCGGCTGCCGGAATGACCAGCGGGCCGGCGGCCGCCAAACCGGCGGGGCCATCGGTGATCCGCATGCGGGGAGGCGAGCTGATGTACTCGGCCGCCGAGCGGAAGGCGGTGATGCGCGGGGGGGAGCTGGGCAGCGTGGTGGCGGAGACCGCTGATGCGTCCAGCTCGTCGAGCGAGCTGGATGTCTATCTGTTGCCGCCAGGTAATCACGCAGGCAAGGGCGGCGCGGCCGCGCAGGTGGACCGCATGACGGCGCGCGGCCGTGTGGAGCTGACCGAGCAGGGCCGCCACGGAACGGGCGAGCAACTGGAGTATTCAAGCGACACGGGCGAGTATGTGCTGACCGGCACTTCGGAGCGGCCACCGCGGCTGGTGGATCCGGTGCAGGGCAGCGTGACGGGCGCGGTTTTGATTTTCAACACCCACGATGATAGCGTCAAAGTCGGAAGCGGGGGCCGTCGCACGGTAACGGAGACAACCGCGCCCCAGGGACAAACACGGCGCCACGAAGGCCCTAGATGAATACACTCATCGCCGAGGGAATCGGCAAGACGTATAAGGGGCGGCAGGTTGTCCGCGGGGTCAACCTGAGCATCTCCCGCGGTGAAGTGGTGGGATTGCTGGGGCCGAACGGCGCCGGCAAGACGACCAGTTTCTACATGATTGTGGGCCTTGTGGCGCCGGAGACGGGCCGTGTGCTGGTGGATGAGACTGACATCACGCGCGTGCCCATGTATCTGCGCGCGCGGAACTTCGGCATCAGCTATCTGCCGCAGGAGCCTTCGGTCTTTCGCAAGCTTACGGTGGAAGAGAACATTCTGGCGGTGCTGGAGGCGCAGCCGCTGGACAGCCGCGAGCGGAGGAGCCGCACGGAGCGGCTGATTAACCAGCTCAATCTGGGGCATATCCGCACCACGCGAGGATATGCACTCTCCGGCGGCGAGCGGCGGCGCGTGGAGATCGCGCGTTCGCTCTGCATTCGGCCGAATTTCATCCTGCTCGACGAACCCTTCAGCGGCATCGACCCCATCGCCGTGCTGGAACTGCAGAAGATTATCTTTGACTTGAAGGCCAGCGGGATCGGGATTCTGATTACCGACCACAATGTGCGAGAGACGCTGAGCGTTACGGATCGCGCCTACATCATCGCCGAGGGGCGCATCTTCCGCGCGGGCACGCCGCACGAGCTGGGTAACGACGTGGAGGTGCGGCGGGTGTACCTGGGCGAGGGATTTTCGCTGGCCTGATGGGGGGGCGGGCAGCGGCAGCTCTTCGCGCTGACAGCTGGACGTCTGGGGATCGATTGCAATTTCCGCCGCTGCCCGTCAAGAGCAAAGCGCGGGCGACCGATTTCCGAGTTGAGATTTGCCCAAACTGGCACAAGGGTAATGGGGAAGTGCACTTTAGGGTGGCATCTTATTCCTCGCCCGTTACACTAGAGATAGAAACCGAAACGGGAATCGAGTCTCTTTTTATGGCGCTTCTGCAGCCAAGATTGAATCTGAAGGTGGCACAACGCCAGATCCTTACGCCGGGTCTGATGCAGATGGTGAGCGTGCTTGCGCTCAACAAGGTCGAGCTCAAGGAGATGATCGACGCGGAGATGGTCGAGAATCCTGTTCTGGAAGAGATTGACGAGACGGTTCCCATGCTGGATGAAGTGGCCGGCAAGGTAGAGCGCGCGGAACGCGAGGAACGGCTGGAGCACCTGGAAGCGGGCGCGGCGGAGAGCGAGGCGCAACCCAAAGACGTCTTTGACGAGATCGATTTCGGCTCGTACTTTCGCGATTATCTCGATCCCGGATATCGTACACAGCCGGAGTACGAGGAGGGTGAGCGGCCCTCGTTCGAGAATTTTCTGTCGCAGCCGACGACGCTGACCGATCATCTTTCCTGGCAACTGGGTTCGTTGAAGCTGGACTCTGCGCTGGAACAGGCGGTTGAGTTCGTGATCGGCAACCTGGACGAAAACGGATACCTGGCGGCGAGCGATGAGGAGCTGGCCGAGGCGTTTGCGGGCTTTATGAAGGGCGGACAACTGAGGAAGGATGCGGCGCTTGACCTGGTGCGGCGCGGCATCAGCCTGCTGCAACAACTGGATCCGCCGGGGGTGGGCGCGCGCGACCTTCGCGAGTGCCTGATGAGCCAGATTGCCGCGCAGCAAAGCGAGTTTGCGCAGGTTTACGCGCGCCGCGCGGCGGATGCCGAGGCGGAAGTAGACCCGCACCGCAGTTTTCGCGCCGAGGCCGACGAGCGGCTGGAAGAACGCCGGCGCAGCATGGAAGTGGCCGCTGTGATTGTGGATCGCCACCTTCCCCTGCTACAGAAGCGCGATGTGAAGGAATTGGCGCGGGCTGCGCAGGTGACGGCGGAAGAGGCTCATGCGGGCATCGAGTTCATCCGCACGCTGGATCCGCGGCCCGGCCGACTATACAACCGCGAGCAGACGCGGCTGATCGAGCCGGACGTTGTGTTCACCAAGCGGGGCGACGAGTGGGTGGTGTCAATAAACGAAGAGGACCTGCCCAGCCTGCGGCTCAGCCAGCGCTACCGGCGGATGCTTGTGGCCGAAGGCACAGATAAAGAGGTCAAGGAATATGTGAAGGAGCGCTTCCGCTCCGCGCTGCAGCTGATGCGCAACATTGCGCAGCGCAAGAGCACAATTCTGCGCACCTGCGAGGTGATCGTCCGCCGACAAGGGGATTTTCTGGAAAACGGGATCGAGTCTCTGCGGCCGATGATGATCAAGGAGGTGGCCGAGGAGATTGGCGTGCATCCCTCCACGGTGAGCCGTGCGGTGGCGAACAAGTATGCGCATACGCCGCAGGGTGTGATCGAACTGCGCTTCTTTTTCACCGAGGGATCGAACGGCCCCGAGGGCTCAGATACGCCGTTGCTGGTGCTGAAGCGCAAGGTGCGCAAACTGATTGAAGAAGAGGACCCTCGCAAGCCGCTCACGGATGACCAACTGGCGGCGATGCTGCAGGCGCAGGGCATCCAACTGACGCGGCGGACGGTTGCCAAGTATCGCGAGGATATGAATATTCCCTCGACGCACCAGCGACGCCGGCGAGACGCCTGAGGGCGTGTGACGAAGTGGGTTGCGGAATTCTGCGCAGCGATGCGGCATCTGACTGACATCCTGCGATTTGCAGCGTCTAAGGAATCCCGGTTGCGACCGCGCGGCTTACGCGAGCCGGGGAAATGCTATAGAATCCAGAGTTCTACGGCCGCAAGACCGGGTTTCAAAAAATGAAGTGCGGAGGCTGACCATGGAAGTGGAGTTCACCGCCAGACAAGTAAGCATTCCCAAGGCGCTGCGCCAGCAGGCCGAGGAGGGAATGGACCGAATCGCCCGGATTCTGGGCAAAACCGCCCGCGCCAGCATCATTTTCCGCGCGCAGAGGCATCTGCACATTGCAGAACTCACCATCAAAGCGCGGCTGCAGACGATTGTGGCCGCGGGCGAAGCGGACAGCCCCGAGGCCGCGCTGCGCCAGGCGATTTCACACGCTGAGAATCAGGCGCAGCGTTATCACGAGCGGAAGTATGAACGGAAGCGCCTGCCCAAGGAAGAGAAGGTGATGACGGCACCGCCAGTGACGCGTCCCAAGACTCGCGCGACCGACGAAGAGATCATGGCAGGCAACGGCAAGCCGAAACGCTCCAACGGCAAGGCCAGCGCCTCGATAGCGGTGCATTCGTTTCCGGCAGCCGCTGCCGTGGTGGAGCCGCACATCCTGAAGAGCAGTGCAGCGATCTCGCTAAAGGCAATGACGGTGGAGCAGGCGGTGAAGGAAGCGGAGTTCCGGGATCGCGACTTGCTGATCTTCCGCAACCCGGCTGGGGAGATGTTTGTGCTGCATCGCCGGCGCGACGGGCAGATGGAACTGGTGGAGATTCCCTGAAGGTCTTCAGGCGCCAGGCGGGCGCTGGATGACGTGCATTGTTGTGGAGGGTTCGGCCCGGCCTGGGGGACCCTTCGCCGCTGCGCTCGCTCGGGTATCTGTGCAAGTCACCAAAGTTTCCGCGGGGCGTAAAGCATAATGGATTCTTCATTCCGGGGAATCCCTCCGCCGTTGTACGATGGGCGCATGGAGCACTCAGGAAAGATACCGCGCGGCCTGACTGTGCGGCGGGTAGCGCCCAGCCCGCCAGCAGCATCCAAACCAGGCAAAGAACTGGTGATCGTGACAGGCATTTCAGGCGCCGGCAAGGCCTCTGCGCTCAAGGATTTTGAAGACCTCGGCTATCACGCGGTGGACAACCTGCCGCTGGAACTGCTCACGGAGTTTGCCGGTCTGGTAGGCAAATCGAAAGAGATAGCGCGCGCGGCCATTGTGGTGGACGTGCGCGAGGGCCAGACGCTGGACCGCCTGCCGGACATTCTGCAGCGTGTGAAGAAGATTCTGCCCACTCGCGTGGTGTTTCTGGATGCGCAGGACGCCGTGCTGGTGCGGCGCTACTCAGAGACGCGGCGGCCGCACCCATTGAGCAAATCAGAGACCGTGGAGCGCTCGATCGTGGAGGAACGGCAGGTTCTGGACCCGATCCGCAATGTGGCAGACACGCTGATCGACACCTCGAACTTCAACGTGCATGAGCTGAGGGCGCAGATCCAGTCGCGCTTTGGCCATGGGAAGAAGTCGCAGACGCTTCTGGTCTCGTGCCTGAGCTTTGGCTTCAAGAACGGCGTGCCGCTGGATGCGGATATCGTCTTCGATGTGCGCTTTCTGCCCAATCCGCATTTTGTTCCGGAGTTTCGCAAGAAGACCGGCCAGGATCCCAAGGTGGCCGCGTATGTGCGCGGCTTTCCGCAGACGCAGGAGTTTCTGGGCAAGGTGAGCGACCTGATGCTCTATCTGCTGCCGCACTACGTGGAAGAGGGCAAGAGCTACCTGACTGTGGCTTTTGGCTGCACGGGCGGTCAGCATCGCAGCGTGATGATGGCCGAGGAGATGGCGAGACGGCTGCGAAAGGCGGGCTACAAGGTGAAGGCGCTGCATCGGGATATACCGCGCTGAGAGCCGCTAGCGCTGGGGCCCGAGATCATCGAGCCAGCGCCGCAGGGCGATCCTGAATTCCTCGGCGC
>JAJZGF010000043.1 GCA_021805025.1 Acidobacteriota bacterium | reverse complement strand
ATTCTAAGTAGCGTTCATGATGATACTAATAACTGATATGATGAACGCATGTCAAGGCCGCGCCGGATCGATCCCGAACTCGTTGCCCAAGCCCGCATGGTTGCCGTCGAGACCGGCGACGTGAAACACCTGCGTGCCGCCCAGTCCGTACTGCTACCTGCCTTGGCGCATACCACCCTGGAGCAAACTGCGGTGCTGCTCGGGGTGGGCCGCGCCAGCGTGCCGCGACTGCAACGGCGTTTCCGGGAAGGGCTCCAACCTGCCCGGGTGATTCGCCAGTGGGGTGGCCGCAGGCGGGCCATGATGACGATGGAAGAGGAAAAAACATTTCTTGCCCCGTGGGCGGAACAGGCCCGCGATGCCGGCGTATTAGTGGTCTCCCCTGTGCGGGCGGCACTGGCCGAAAAACTGGGCCGGAAGAAGGTCGCGGCCTCGGTGGTATACCGTTTGTTGGCCCGCCATGGATGGCGCAAGGTGGCTCCCGACACCCGTCATCCCAAAAGCGATCCAACTGCGCAAGCGGAATGGGAAAAAAACTTCCGGAAACGCTGGCTACCCTGCTGACACCTGAGATGGTGGCAGATCGTCCCGTGCGCTTGATGTTTCAAGACGAAGCCCGCTTCGGACGCATGGTGCGACCTCGGCGATGCTGGGCACCGGCACCCTTGCGGCCCGTGATCAACAATGGCTACGAACGCCAGTTCATCTATGTCTATGGCGCGGTGAGCCCGCTCGAAGGACAGTTGGATTGGCGGTTGTGCCGCGAGATGAACACCGTGAGGATGGGCGAGTTCCTCGCCCAAGTCAGCCAGGCACACCCGACCGATCTCATCGTGATGGTCTTGGACGGGGCCAGTTCGCACAAGGCCAAAGATCTGGTCATCCCGGAGAATATCCGCTTGTTGGCGCTGCCGCCCTACGCGCCCGAGTTGAATCCCCAGGAGCATGTCTGGGACGAATTGCGAGAGAAAGAATTTCCCAACCGGGTGTTCAACCACTTGGATGCGGTCATCCAGCAGTTGGAAGTTGGCTTGCCCCGTTTGGCTGCCCATGCGGACGGACTTCGAAGCCTAACCGCTTGGCCCTGGATTGTTAGTCTCACCTTGAACGCTCATTAGAATTAGCGACCATACCGCTGGAGAAGTCGCGGCGTTAACTGGAGGCAGCGATTTCCGGTTTGACGATCGGCGTGGTTTCAACTCTGCGATGCTTGAAGCGATTTCGGACTTCCACGATGGAATCACTTTGGGATTCCAGCCAAGTCACCATGTAGTCGGGTTCCACCGCATCGAGATACAGGTCAATCCTTCAAGACTACAAGTCAGGGCCAGACGCGCTTACTGGTTGACGCCTCCAAAATGAGGCACAGGTTCTGCATTCTCGGCTATCCGGCAATTACTCTCTGGTTCATTTTGCCGGATTGGGAGGCTCAGCCTGGGTTCAATGGCAGCTTGATACTGCAACGGGATGGGTGCAGCTGACGCCCTCATCCTGCGCTGTTGCCGTCATTCTGTTGCCCCCATCACTGGATTCGGGAGAGACGTAAGTGCACTGGGGGCGTTCCACATGATGGGCCTTGGTGCGCTATACTGGCTCGGCATTTGATTTTGAGGGAGACTGCCCATGCACGAGAAAACGTTTGCCAGAGTGACTGCGCTGGCTGCCTTTGCCCTGTCCGCCACGTTTGCGCTGGCCCAGAATGCGCCGGTCAAGCTGACACTGCATCCCGACCAGCCGGCAGCTGCCGTCAGCCCGACACTGTATGGTCTGATGACCGAGGAGATCAACTACTCCTATGACGGGGGTCTGTACGCGGAGATGGTGCGAAACCGGACATTTCGCGGTGACTGGTCGGGAATCGATAGCTGGTTTCTAGTCGAGAACGGCGACGCCGCGGCCAAAATGACAGCGGACACGGGAACCGGCCCGAGCGAGGCGCTGCCGCACAGCGTGCGCGTGACGGTGGAGAAGGCGGATGCGAAGAATGAGGCCGGGCTGCTGAATGTGGGCTACTGGGGCATGGCTCTGCGGCCTAACACCGCCTACAAAGGCTCGTTCTATGCGAAGACTGACACAGCGGACATGGGGCCGGTGCTGGTGAGCCTGGTGCAGAACAACACGGGCAAGGTGGTGGCGCGGACGACCGTGAGCAACCTGACGAGCGAGTGGAAGCAGTACAACTTCACGCTGACGACGGTGGGCGACATGCAGCCCTCGGCGGCGAACCACCTGGTGCTGACGGTGGGACACGCCGGTTCGCTGTGGCTGGATCTGGTGTCGCTGTTTCCGCCGACCTATCATGATCGCGTCAACGGCAATCGCATCGACCTGATGGAGAAGATGGCGGCGATGCATCCGCAGTTTCTGCGCTTCCCCGGCGGCAACTATCTGGAAGGCGACCACATCAACGAGCGCTTCGATTGGAAGAAGACGATTGGCCCGCTGGTAGACCGGCCCACACATCCGAGCCCGTGGAACTATCACTCGACCGATGGCATGGGACTACTGGAGTTTCTAGGGTGGTGCGAGGACCTGAAGATGCAGCCGGTGCTGGCCGTCTACGCCGGCTATTCGCTGAAGGGCGATCACGTGGAGCCGGGCGCTGCGCTGGAGCCCTATGTGCAGGACGCGTTGGATGAGATTGAGTATGTGACCGGTGGACCGGATACGAAATGGGGCGCAGAGCGCGCGAAGGACGGACATGCCGCGCCGTTTGCGCTGACCTATGTGGAGATTGGCAACGAGGACTGGTTTGACAGGTCAGGCAGCTACGACGGGCGCTATGCGCAGTTCTACAAGGCGATCAAAGCGAAGTATCCGCAGCTGCAACTGATTGCGACGGCGCCGGTGAAGAGCACGCGGCCCGACGTACTGGATGAGCACTTCTATGTGCGCGCGACGACGAACTTCCACGACGCGACGCACTATGACAAAACCGACCGTAATGGGCCGAAGATCTTTGTGGGCGAGTGGGCAACGCGCGAAGGCACGCCGACACCGAATATGGGCGCGGCGCTGGGCGATGCGGCGTGGATGACCGGCATGGAACGGAACAGCGACATCGTGGTGATGGCCAGCTATGCGCCGCTGTTTGTCAACGTCAACCCAGGCGGGATGCAGTGGGAGAGCGACCTGATTGGCTATGACACGCTGCACAGCTACGGCTCGCCCAGCTACTGGGCGCAAGTGATGTTTGGCGAGTATCTCGGCGACCACACGCCGAAGTCAGAGGCCACGGGAACTGGCGAGAAGTTCTTCTACTCGATCACGAAGAACACGGCGAAGAAGCAGCTCTATGTGAAGCTGGTGAACGCGTCCTCTGTTCCGCAGCCGGTAGAGATTGACCTGAGCGGGGCGCAGGTGGCTGGCACGGCCAAGCTGGTGAGCCTGAGCGCGCCGGATACGCAGGCGACGAACAGCATCAGCGACCCCGAGCGCGTTGTGCCGGTGAACTCGATGGTGCAGGTGAGCGGCAAGTTCAGCCATACGCTGCCGGCGTATTCGATTCAGGTGCTGCAGATCGACGAGAAGTAGGGCGGCGAACGATCAAAGGGCCGGGACTGCAAGGGTCCCGGCCCTTTGCCCGATGAGTCCCTTTCAACCTGCGAACCTCACGCTGACCCGACCCAGCGTGATCGGACCCATCGGGTCGGCACGGGCGGTTCTTCGGCCATTACGCTGAACTCCATCCAGATTTACATGCCCGGTCTTACCCGCGAAATGCTGACATCGAACTCGCGTTCGATTCTCAAGACGGCTGATGACGGTCAGCCACACATCCTTGACTATTGTCTCAATCTGGCTCATGCCCGCGCCGGCGTTAAATGCACCCCATGGACCGAGACCGACTTTCTCTTTCCAGAAGGAGCAGAAGACGGTTACATTGTAAGGTGACGCGCCGCAACTCAAGTGAATAGAATGGCCGCTGAAGCGGATGATCTTCCGCGACATCCGGGCCAGGATGCGATGACGCGCGCCAACCAGACCGCCCTGCTCCCTGGATTTGGAGCGCTCCACCTCGAAAGGATCAAGATGTCTTCAGGAGTCTTTCGCCTATCGAATCTCGCATTTCTGTTTGGGCTTGTTGCCGGGTGTGGCAGCAACTACAGTGGTTCAGGAACATCGAATAGCGGCGGCACCACGGTGAATGTAGCTTTTGCTCCCGCGACACCTTCGGTCGCTGCGGTGCAAGTTGGTTCCGGCGCGTATCAGGCTGAGGCACTGACGTCCGGCGGTCTGAATTTCTCATTGCCCAGTGGCACCACGACCTTTGCAGTCGCGTACGTTTGCAATCCATTGCCGCAAACGGTGGGAGTCCTGCAGTACGCTACAACGCTTGAGACTGTGGTGGAGGCGAGCACCGCGGATGGCACATCAGCTACGCTGTGGTGTCCCTACACGCTGCAGGGAGACACGCAGGCGAATCCAGGAGGGCAGACGGGCGCTCTCACTGTGAACGTCAATGCAACCGGCATCCCATCTGCGTCGAGCCTGCTCGTGGTGGCCATAAATGGGGCCCAGGCGACGCAGCAGCTCTTCGCGTCGGTGAATGCGAGCGGGAGCTTTGGTGCGCCGATTGGCACCGATCGTGTGGAAGTGTTCGCCTTGGACTCCTCGGGCGATGTTGTGGCGGCACGCAACGTCTCCAGTCAGACGGTACCTGGTTCCCTCAACGGCGGGACCGCAATTTTGCTGGGAGCGGCTGATCAGACGACATCACAATCAATCACGTACAACAATGTTCCTTCACAGTTCCGCTCTCCGGGGGTCAGTGCATGGTTTAATCTCGGACCGAGCGGCATACTGATTGGCTCTTTTAAGACACAGTATCAGTACCCTGCGCTGCCGGCTGGGGCAACGGAGAACGGGGACTTCTATACCTGGGTCGCATCTGACGTCCTGAATTTGAGCTTCTCGGAGAGTGTCTCGGTCACTGTGAATTCAACCAGCGCCGGCCCGATGACGTTCAACTTTCCCGCTCCTTGGTCTTATTCCGGCCCCACTCCGGCTGTGCGGCCCACGTTTGACTTCAGCAGTTATGCGGGATTTTCGGGTAAATCGGGGAACGTGTACGGGGCAAGCTTGTTCTGGACCGATGGGACAAACGGAGCGATTGGAACCAGCCAGTATTCCGTGAGTGTGTCGGCTTCAGCGAATTATCTGAATGGGGCGACCAGCATCACCATTCCCAACCTCTCCAGTCTGCACGGCTTTTTGCCCACGCCCCCCACGGGAGCGGATGTAACCTGGGGAGCACAGATCAGTCAGAGCAGCAGCAGTGTCCTGTCGGTCACGCAGCCCAACTCAACATCCAGCGCGGCGGGAAACCAAGGCGACTACCTCGAACCCTGAGCCTGTGGATTGCCATCACTTCGTTGACTGCCGCAAAGGGCGGGGATTCGCCAGGAGCTTCAGCAATCGATACCAGAGAGTTGCGAATGGTTCAATGAACCTGAACCAGGTCGCCTGTATGCACTGCCCAACCATTCCGAGCGTTGCCCAAACATTCAGCCAAAGAGTCTGTTTGCAGGCAATGCTGTCCGTGTGTGCGTTTTCACTTGCGATGTGGCGGAATCAGTGTTGTACGGCCCAGGCGAGGCCGTCGGGGTTGCCGCCCGCGTCGATGTGCCCTGCAACCGCGAGCGTCTTGAGGTCGATGACCGCGACGTAGTTGTCAGGCCCGCAGGAGACATAGGCGCGCGCACCGCCGGGATCGATGAGGATGCCCGCCGCGCCGTGGCCGATGGGCAGGCGCTTGATAACCTTCTGCGTCGCCACATCGAGAATCACCAAATCGGGCAAGCCGAGCAGCGATACCAGAGCCAGTTTGCCGTCCGTGGTGAACTTGATGCGGTTGGCGCTGCGCACATCGGCGGCAAGCGTCGCCGTCACTTTCTTTGCGTCGAGATCGACGACGGAGATGGTGCCATCCTGTGCGTTCGCCACCCATGCGGTTTTGCCGTCGAGGGTGATGTCGAAGCCCTCCGAGCCATGGCCGACGGGGATGACGGTCTCATTCCAGTCGCCGCCGGGAGGACCGGGCATCCTCGCGCCGGGCGGCGGCCGCATGCCAGCGGGCATGCCTGCCGGACCATCGGTCTTGTCCATCACGGTGACGGAAGCCGAGGCGACGTTGGTGGTGACGATGCGCTTGAGGTCCGGGAAGACGTAGACCATGTGGGTGCGGTTCTGGCCGGTGCCCATCACCCAGTCCACCATGCCGGTGGCGGGATCGTAGCGGCCGATCACCTTGGCGGCCTCCGCTGTGAACCAGAGCTTGCCCGCGACAAAGTCCAGCCCGTGCGGACCGCGCAGCGGGCCAAGGTCGATGGATGCGAGCGCCTTCTGCCCGACGAGGTCGATGACCGCAATCGTGTGATACCGGCCGAAGCCATAGTTGGAGACGTAGGCCGTGCGGCCATCGGAGGAGGCGATGACCTCATGCGGGTCTTCACCGACCGGAGCCTTGGCCACAACGCGCAGCGTTGCAGGATCGACGATGGCAAGCGTGTCATCGGCTTTGGACAGTACGAGAAGGGCAGGCGATGACGTGGATTGCGCGACGATGCGAGGGGCAAGAGATGAGGCAAGCGCAAGAACAAGAACCGCGGACACGGCGCGCATTTTGAAGACCTCCAGGGTCTCCAGACTACACGAACATATCCTCGTCTGCCGCAGAGCGCGCAGGTCGCGACTGGCCCGAGCGCAGGGCGCCGAGAGCCGCCTTGGCAAAAGCCGTCAGGGCGGATATCTGTCGCAGCGGTGTATTAATCGTCTCGGTCAAAACTGTCCCGGCGCGGTCCACCGTGTCCAGTACGCGGGTGAACATGCCGTCGATGCGGGTGGTCTGGCGCTCCACCTGCGCCAGCATCTGCCCGACGGAGGCCTGAATGTCTGCGCTCTGCGCGCGCAGCCCTTTGGTGATCTCCGCAAGATCCTTTGCCGCTGCTTCGAGATTGGGTCCCACGCTGGTGAGCAGCTTCTGGGTGCTTGTGACGACAGGCATTACGGAGGTGCGCAACTCATCCAGTTGCTGCTGCAACATGGCGGTCGATTTGCGCATGGCCAGAAAAATCGCCAGAAGCACGACAGCCTGGAGCAGAACAGCCACTCCAGTAAGCGCGACAAAGACAAGCAAGAGGGTATCGCTGTTCATGGTCATCGTAGACGAAGTTCTGCGCGGAACCGGGCGGACAGCATGCGCCGTCTCCGCGCACCTTTCTCAAAGTTCTGCGAACCAAAACCGGATCGCTCTCCCCTTGGGTTGTCGATTGCGGCTCAGCTGCTGCGCTGCACTGGCCAGGAGTTGCCGGGAAAGCGCGATCGTACCGGCCTATTCTGCAGGTGCGCTTGGCGTATTGGCGCTGCGGTAGGCTTCGCGGCCTGCGTCAACGGCTGCCGAAACTCGGCTCGTCTGGTCAGTGACCAGCGTTCTGCCGCGCTCAACGAAATCCTCCCAATGGGCGCGTCCACGATCCACGACTTCGCGGCCGCGATCGACATACTCACCCACCTGTTCCTTGCTTTTATCCACCAGCGAGCCGACCTGATCGACGGCCTGCCGCGTGCGCGTGCGCAGATACTCAGTGCCCTCGCGCGCGCCCTGAGCGAGGTCTTCTCTGGTCTCTTTTCCGCTTTTGGGTGCGTAGAGAATTCCAACGAGCGCACCCACTCCAAGTCCTGCGACGAACCAAGCAAGTCCCTGAACCTTATTATCTTCAGCCATGACGACGCATCTCCTTTCGCTGCTTCTCAGGAAAACCTGAGCGTATCAAATTCTCCTCCGCACCGCAAATCTCCGGTGCAGTTGACGCCACCCATCCTTTGCCGCTCAACTGGCCCTTAGACTGTGCGAAGCACAATCGGAGAGCGAACGAGCCTGCGCGATACGCATCAGCCGGGAATCAGGCTGCGGGCAATCGCGTCCAGCATTCCGTTCAAAAAGTTGATCGACTCCGGCGCAGAGTAACGGCGCCCGATCTCCAGCGCCTCGTTAATCACAATCGGATATGGCGTGCCTTTGAACCCGAGCATTTCTCCCACAGCCATGCGAAGCAGGTTGCGGTCGACAGCCGACATGCGCTCCAGCCGCCAGTGCCGGGAGTTCGCCACAATCAACTCATCGATGCGTTCCTGGTGAGCCAGGGCTGCGCGGAAGAGGTCTTCCGCAAAGCCGCGAACTTCCGGCTCGACCTCGTCGCAGGCTTGCCAGAAGGTCGCGCGCACCTGGTCGGGCGTTTGCTTGCCAAGGTCCGCCTGGAAGAGCATCTGCATGGCAAGTTCGCGCGACTTGCGCCGCGTGGCGGCGGTCAAGCGGCCCCGCCTTCCGTGAGTTTGCGCTGCAGGCTCACCATTTCGATGGCCGCCAGGGCGGCTTCGAATCCCTTGTTGCCGGCCTTGATTCCGGCGCGGTTGAGCGCCTGCTCAAGATTCTCGCAGGTAAGCACGCCGAAGCTGTGCGGAATGCCGGTCTCCTGCTGCGACTGACCAATGCCACGCGAGACCTCGTTGTAGATCGCTTCATAGTGCGCGGTTTCGCCGCGCAGCAGGCAGCCCAGGGTGATGATCGCGTTCACCTTGCCCAGATTAGCCAGCGCGCGCGCTGCAGCGGGCACCTCCCACGCGCCTGGCACGCGGACAACCTCAATCTCTTCACGCCTTGCACCGCTGCGCAGAAGTGCATCCAGCGCCCCCTCCAGGAGGCGATCGGTGATGACTGCATTCCAGCGCGCGACAACGATAGCGAATTTCATACCTGCCGCGGAGAGATCCCCCTCAACGGCGACGGGCTTGCCTTTGACGGGATCGGTCCACGCCCAGAAGCTGAAGGCAAAGCCAGGCTCGGGCTCAACGGTAAAGATGCGCGACTTCCAGTCTGTTTCGGTGATGCCGGTCAGCTGCGCCACAGCCCCCTCGCCCCCTTGTGCGCGAAGCCATGTTGCGGCGGCCTGGTGCGCGGCATCGAGCGAGATTACCTCGACCAGCACATCGGCTGCGGACGGAAACTGACCCAGCACAAATTCGAGATTACCCAGGGGAGCCAGGAACGATGCACCCCGGCTGCTCTCGTCCTTCCACCCCCGACCCTCCGCAAAGCCGAGCGCGGAAAAGAAGCTGGCAAGCCGGTCATACACCGCGCCGCTTGGGGCTGAACGAAGAACGGAAATCCCCTTGATCATGCTCTGATTCTATCGTGCTGGATCGGCGCAGGCTTGCATCGAGGTCTGACGCTGGATGCGCCCTGGCCCTGCATCCGCATCCATAGCAAAAGGGCCGGCGAGTGGCCGACCCTTTTGCGTGTGACGGTGCTGCGCGGACTAGGTTGTGGAGCGCGGCTTGACGGCGATTGCCGTTGCCGGGACCGAACCATTGATTGGTGTGGTGATGGTGCAGCCGGGGTCGGAGCCGGGCAAGCAGGCCGGCAGCTGGAGGTTGATCTGCTGCGTATCCGTCAGGCTCTGCACGTCAATGTAGTGGATGAGGTTGTCACCCGCAGTTGAGACGAAGAAGAGCTTGTCATCCGGACTGAAGGCGCCGGCGACCGGTCCCGTAATCGCCGCGCTGCCCGTCAGGGCAACGTAGTTGAGCGTACCGGCCGCTCCGCCCGCGACCGGCAGGTAATAAGGCAGCTTCGCGCCGGGCGTGGTTCCGGTGTAGGTCACGAACGCCAGATTGGAGGCTGGCGACGCAACGACCTGGTTCACGGTGGTTGCGTTGACGGCGATGGGCAACTGGTTGAGCGTGTGCGTCAGCGTGAGAGGTGAAAGCGTGCCTGTGGCGCTGGGCGCGGGGCATGCGCCAAACGGGATGGTGACACCGATGTCAGAAAGCTCAATGCCGCCACCTGCGATGGCTGCGCCCAGAATATGCTGACCGTCTGTTGTAGCGGCAAGCACACTGGTGTTTGCGTTCACTGAGTCACCCTGAGGATAGAAGACCATGCTGGAGTAGCTGCCTACTGTGCCGGAGGGGCACCAGGTGTGGGCCACAGTGGGGTTACCGCTGAGGAAAGCGCCAACACCGGGTATGGCGACGGCAAGGTTTGCAGCTCCGCCCGATGCCGTTAGATCGTAGGTGGTCCAGCCGGAGTTGGCGTTGTAGACATACAGCGTGTCGGAGTGACCCGCTCCAAGCGCGGCGCTGTCGCTGACGTAGAGCGTCTTTGAATCAGGCGTCCACTGCGCTGCGTTGCCCACGCCAGAAAACGAGGAGACGACCGAGCCCGATGGGTTGTACAGATAGAAGACCTGCCGAATCGGATCGTTAATCAAGACCGTCTGATTATTGGGCGCGACGGCCAGGACAACACCGGGAACGCTGAGGTCCTGCTTGGTGAGCGAATTGCTGACGGTGCTGTAAATCATCACTTCACGGCCCGACCCAAAGTAAAGATTCGTACCGGTCTGGTCCATCACCATCGAGTTCGGAACATAGGGCAGCCGCACCGTAGAACCCACCGTGCCGCTGATCAACTCAACCGGGACGAAATACTGCGACTGGCTGGGCGCGGAGTACCAGACGTACGAGCTGGCGGTTCCGGGCACCGTAATCGTCACCGGGTTGCTGCTGACGGAAAGCCCCGTTCCCTGCTGACCAAATACATTGATCGGTGCAGGGTTGCATGTTCCGGGCTGGCAGATGGCATACACCGAAGCAGCACCGGGGAAGGCCGCCGTGACAGCGCCCGCCGCGCCCGCGGTAATGTTCAGCGGATTGGTGGACTGGTAGTCCAGCGTCAGGCCAGTGATGGTAGCCCCATTGGTGTCGGTCACCGTGGTGACCATGTTCTGCTGCACCCCCTGCGTGACGGTCGTATTCGTCTTGCCGTTGAGGGTGACAGAGATGGACTTGGGAGGACAGGTCGAGAAATATCCTGCCGATGATCCGGAACCCGCAATCGACGCCGTAATCACGGTTGTACCCGGCAGCTCCGCCGTAATCTGGTTGGTTTCAGGATTGATGGACGCGATGGACGCAGTGCCTACGACGTAGCTCATCGTGCCGATTGACGTGGTGCAGTCCGGTACTGAAGTCGCACCGGGAGGCAGACCGCCCTGGCAACTGAACTTGGTTACAGTGGGCGGCGCGCACAGTTCGTACTGCGTGTTGTTGACGCCGGCATAGCAGGCCTCAGCATCGAGCTGGGTAAGCACGCCCTGGGAGAAGCACTGCTGCTGTTGCGCTACGCCGGGCAAAGCTAGCGCAATGGAACTTACGGGCGCATGGACATAGACCTCTACAGGGTTCGACGTAACCGTTTTGGCCGAGGCTGTAATAAACGCCGTAGAATAGGGCAATCCCCCGGTGTTCGGCAGCGGGTTGGGGTTGTTGCAGATGGTAAAGTCCGCGATGCCACCCCCGGAGTTGCGGTTCCAGGTGCCCGCGCACAGGTTGCCCGTGGGAGAGATGTCCACCAGCCTGTTGTTTGTGGTGCCGTACACGTAGCTCGCAACACTAGCCGCGGTGCCTTTGCAGGTTGCGGCCGTTGGCGCGGCAATTTGCCGCGTCTGCCCGTAAGACATGGAGATGCCGGCCGTCCTCGGCTCCAGGTCAATGGAGTAGAGATCGGTATTCTTCAACCCGTAGCCGAGACCATTGCAATAGTTACCGGCCGGGTTGCGGATACAGCCGGAGATCGATACCCCCGCTGGAATAGCAAGACACAGCAAACAAATAAGGGTCAGATACCGCCGCATGAATCCTCCCCGCCCCACATCGTCGAACCGTGGAACGGTCTCTCCGAATGCATCAAGATAAGTGTCGAGAGCGAATCGCCAGCCAGCACAGGGCTCAATGTGAACCCGCTTTGACTGCACAGAGCGGGCCGACGGCAAATCTCCCCGCCGTCCTGCCAACCTGCTGGATGCGCCGCGTTGTCTCCAAGGTAAAGTGTATCAGGGCAGGCTCGGACTATGCGCCGGGCCTGCCTGCCTCCATGCTGATTCTTTTGTATCCATAGACTCCCATGGACTGCGATGGCGAGCGCGGGCGTCACTGGCTATTCCGAAGGGGGCATATATTTTGCAAACCAGTCCACCGCCCGCACCATCACATCCCGGCGGTGTGCTGGGTCCACAAACCCGTGGCCCTCGTTGGGATAGACCACCAGCTGCGTAGGCACGTGCTCGGCGCGCAGAGCATGCCAGAACTCGTAGGACTGAGGCGCGGGACATTCGCCGTCGCGGTCACCGACAACGGCAAGAGTGGGCGTATGCACCTGCCTGATGAAATTGATGGCCGAGCTTTTTGCGTACACCGCCGGGTCGTCATACACCGACGCGCCAAAGTACGGGATCATCCACTGGTCGATGGAGTTCTCGCCATAATAGCTCTGCCAGTCCGACAGACCTGCGCCGGCCACCGCCGCCTTGAAGCGCTGCGTCTGGGTCACGGCAAACATGGTCATAAAGCCGCCGTAGCTCCAGCCCGTAATCCCCACACGATTCGGGTCGACAGCATACTTTGCCACGACGGCATCGACTCCCGCCAGAATGTCGCGCAGGTCGCCATAGCCGAAGTCCTTGCGATTGGCTTCAGTGAATGCCTCGCCCTGCCCAAAACTACCGCGCGGATTTGGCTGAAGGACAAAATATCCCAGCGCGGAAAAGGCCGCCGGACTCAACCCGCCGCCCGCGCCCCAGCGCGCCATCACTGCAGCCGCAGGGCCGCCGTGCACTTCCACAATCATCGGATATTTCTTTGCCGGATCGTAGTCTTTCGGCAGCATCAGCCAGCCTTGCACACGGAAAGCATCGCTCTTCCACGATAAGGAGACCGCCCTGCCCCAACCCGGTTCTACGCCCTCGTTGATGTGCGAGAGCTGCAGGACGCCTTCCAGCCCTGAAGTCATCACCATGCCCGGCCTGGCTCCATAGATCTCCATCGGATGCTCGAAGGTGCTGGCGCTGAAGACAAACAACGAGTGGTCCGCCGTGGAAGACAGGCTCAGTCGCAGCCGGCCATCGCCCACGCTCCCGGGAATGCTGAAGATGGGCGAGCCGAAGGTGACGGCGCTGCCGGGGCTCACGCGATCTCCTTGCAGGCGATAGCGAATGAGCTGAGAGTTGCCGCCCGCCAGCTCGCTGACGAAGAGATAATCGTTGCCATCCCACTCGATCCATGCCGGCGAGGTCGGCCTTCCCTGGGTCAGATCGCGCGGCTGGCCGCCGCCGGATGAGACGATCCACACGTCGCCGCCGGTTGAGCCCTGATCGCTCATCAGCCCGCCAATGAAGGCGATGGCCTTGCCATCCGGCGACCAGCGCGGCACGGCAATCTGCAACCCATGCAACGGGCCGTCAACATCGGCAGGCGCCAAAATTGCTGCCGCTGCGCCGTTCAGCGGCTGGGTATAGAGCTTGGCCACCCACCAGTTGTTTTCGCCCGGCGGATCGGCAGCAATGTAGGCGAACCCTTGGGAATCCGGCGCCCAGTCAAATTCGTAGACATGCAGATTGGGCGGGGTTACCTGCGTGGGAGCCGCAGGCGCGGCCGCATGCACCGCAGCCACAGCCACGCGCTGGATCTCCACGCCATCCTCGCCAATCACGCCGGCCGGAGGCTTCATCGCCGCCAGTGCCCCGGCAGGCCGCGTTGCGCCCTCCACATAAAGGAAGGCGACCCTGGTCCCATCGGGTGAAAAGGCGGGTGCGTTCTCATAGCCTTTCAACTCCGTTAGCCGTCGCGCCGGGCTCCCATCGAGCCGGGAGAGATAGAGGTCGTCCTGGTCGCCGGGATTTGCGCAGTCAGAAAAAAAGGCCAGCGCCTGCGAATCGGGCTCCCAGGCGAGCTGTCCTTCGCGGCAGTGCTGGTCTGGCTTCGCGGCAGCGGTCACGCGCGCGCTCTTCTTGAGGTCATCCAGCGGAGCGACCAGAATTTCACCGCCGCGCCCGCCTTCGATCCAGGCCAGCCGCTTGCCGTCCGGCGAGACGGCTACCTGGCCAATCATGCGGCCCCGGTTCAGCCCCCGCAATATTGCTTCGATGTCGGCCCGATTCGAGCCCGCGGACGTCGACGCACTCTGCGCATACGCTGCCAGCGAGCCGATGCACATGCCGAGCAGCAGAGCCGAACTGGTCTGCCGCGCGGTACCAAAGAGCCTGCTGTGGAACTTTGCAAACATGGGAAAATGGTATCAGGCAAGGTGGACGCGACCGGGCGGGTTCATCCGGCCTATATCGCGCTCCAGCCGACCGGCCGGTTGCCATCCCAGCCAATCCAGAATCCAGCGCCAGGTGCCATCCAGCGTCCGCTGTTGGGGAGGCTGAGGCACAGTGTCCCTGGGATATGCCACCGGCTTGCCGCGATAGGCCTTCGAGAGTTGCTGGAAGACGCGTCCCTGCTCCTTCACCCGCCCGTCGTTGGTGAGCAGACCAAGGCTGTATTCGAGTGGATTGAAGGCGAATCGCCGGTCCACATCGTGGCTGTCCCAGTAGCTGAACCAGCTTACCCCTTCGTTGATGGCGGCAAGGACGGCCTTTTCCAGCCACTCCGCCTGCTGCTTTTCAGTCATCGCCTCGATGCAGGTGTTGAACTCCCCGGCCCACACAGGCTTTTGCTGCGTTCCTGCGTAGGAGCGGATGAGCGCAGCCATCGCGGCCAGCAGCTTGATGCTGGGCGGGTCCATGGGACCGCCGTATTGCACGGCTCCTGTCCAGTAGGGGTAGCAGTGCATCACCGGAAAACGCGCAGCTGCCAGCGCCTCCGGTGAAAATGTGTCCACATCGAACCAGGGACGATGATCTACGCCGTTGACGTGAAGATGGTCAGGGAGTGCCGAGTTCATCCGTGCGAACATGCGCGCCATCCACGCGTCGCCGGCTTTTGTTGGAGCGCGCCAGCAGGTGTTGATCTCGTTGCCGAAATCGAAGCCGATGATGTTGGCGTGCGGCTTCATGGTGCGCGCAAGCTCACGCACAAACAGCTCCTGCGCGTCCGCCATGAGCGCTTCTGTGTAGAAGCCGTCGCTCAGGCGGTTGAAGGGCGGCAGAAAGTACCACCCGCTCAACTGCCCCGTGAAGACTGTGACCAGCGCGTCGAGGTGGCGCTCGCCCATCAGCGCGAGAAGCTGGTCGAGCCGCTCGAGATGTGCCTGACTCACCCATTTTGGATTGGGCTGGAAGTATGGCCAGATGAGCATGATGCGCAGGTGATCGGCGCCCAGTGCGGCGATGGCGTCCAGATCGCGCTGCATGGGATCAGCATCCCAATCGTTCCAGCAGAACCACCAGTTGTGCGAGGGCGTGTAGTTCACGCCGAAGCGGTGGCGCCATGGATCGAGGCCTGCACTCTGTCTTTCATTTGCGCCGGAGAGTGACGACACGAGCTCAAGCGGAGCTGCAGCCCATGAACCGGCAACTGCAGCACTGCCACCAAGAAACCTGCGTCTGTCCATTCTGCCCGCTCTCTAATTCGCCGCCCTGTGAATCGCCAACAGCTTCTCCAGCAACGGCTTCAGCAGCTTCAGGTCCAGCGCATTCGCACCATCCGACCTGGCGTTGGCCGGGTCGTCGTGCACCTCCAGAAACAGGCCGTCGATGCCCGCCGCTACCGCCGCCCGCGCCAGCAGCGGGATGAACTCCGGCTGGCCGCCGCTCACCCCGCTCGCCGCCGAGGGCTGCTGCACGGAGTGGGTGCCGTCAAAAACGACCGGAGCGATCTTGCGCATCACCGGCAGGGAGCGATAATCAACCACCAGCGTGTTGTAGCCGAAGGTCGCGCCGCGCTCGGTGAGAAAGACCCGCTCATTGCCCGTGGAGCGAACTTTCTCCACCGGGTGCGTCATGTCCCACGGAGCAACGAACTGGCCTTTCTTGATGTTGACGGCGCGGCCCGTTTTGCCGGCGGCGACAAGCAGGTCAGTCTGGCGGCAGAGGAAGGCGGGAATCTGCAACACGTCCGCGGCTTCGGCAGCGACTGCGCAGTGGGCGGGTTCATGCACATCGGTCAGAACGGGAAGGCCCGTATCCTTGGCCAGGCGGCCCAGGATGCGCGTACCTTCTCTCAGGCCAGGCCCGCGAAAACTCTTCACGCTGGTGCGGTTGGCCTTGTCGTAGCTGGCCTTGAAGATGCAGGGGATGCCCAGGTCGTCGGTGATACGCTGGATGGCCTCGGCCATGCGGCGTACATGGGCCTCCGACTCGATGACGCAGGGGCCTGCGATGAGAAAAAGCTGGCCGCCGCCCACGTGGACCGGCCCGATTTCAAAAGATTGGCTCACGGGTGCGATTTTATCGTGCCGGGTCACTGGGTTGAACTTACCGGAACCGGAATCGCACCCGCAGCAGGCTATTTGACTTCGTCGGCGCGATGCCTGGACCACTGCCAGAGTGCGCGCTCCAGCGCGTGCAGCGGTGTGGGACCGGGCAGATTCTCCTGTGGCTGCACCATGCCGCCAGCGGCAAGCCGACTGCAGAAGGCCACATACTCGGCGTAGAAATCAACGTCGTGCCGCGCATGACCCAGTGCCTCAAGGGTGCGGAAGTCGAGCACTGCATATTTCTCCGGAAATATCGCCGCCAGAATCGCCGAAGCGATGGGCAGGTCCACGCCACGCAGCGTGACCAACGCGCCAATCGCCTCCTGCACAGTGGCATTGGGCGAGGCCGCCACCCGTAGAGCTTGCCGGATCTTCTCACCGCCGTTGCCGATTAGGTAATGCACCACCCGCTCGGACTTCCAGCGCACGATCGCTTCCAGGTTTACCAGCGTGTATTCGCCCTTGCGGATCGCCGCTCCGGCTTCGTAAGCCTCCTCCTCCAACTGCCTTTCCTTTTCGCCTGCCTTGTCCCAGTATTCGTCTGCCAGGCCCTGCAATTCCCCTGCCCCTGGCTGTAAATCAAAGTGCGATAGCATGTCGAGCCCTCCGAACAAAAAACGAGGCAACAATAGGCCCGACGAAAAATCATTGTCAATAGCAAACTTGGGGCGCTGCAAACCGCACCTCGCCTGCAAAGATTAGAGACAGACTGACTTACCGGGCTTAAAAAGCACAATCACGACCCCGGAAAAAACTCCGGTGCTCGATCGCGGGACACGCCTGCTCAACCCGCCAACTCTCGGATGTCCTGTCCAGATTTTGTGACCTGCTAGCTGCGGGACTCAACCACCTCAGAAGGTTCAAGCTGCCCGATTTTCGATTTCCGGTTTTTGTAACTTGCCGCGATAAATTCCCGGAACAGCGGGTGCGGCTCAAGCGGTTTGGACTTGAACTCGGGATGAAACTGGCAGCCGATGAAAAAAGGATGGCCGGGAATCTCGACGATTTCAACGTAGGTGGAGTCGGGCGTGGTGCCACTGATCTGCAGCCCGCCGCCGGTAAGAAGTGCCTCATATTCGCGGTTGAACTCGTAGCGATGGCGGTGTCGCTCGCTGATCTCGGTTGCGCCGTAGATCCGGTGCGCGAGCGTTCCTTCCTGCAGGATGCAGGTCCACGCGCCCAAACGCATGGTCCCGCCCATCTCTTCTACTCCAAGCAGCTCGCGCAGCTTGTAGATGATGCGATGCTGGCTGGCGGGGTCAAACTCACTTGAGTTCGCGTCCTTTAATCCGCACACATTACGCGCAAACTCAATGCATGCCGTCTGCATGCCGAGACAGATGCCAAAGTACGGAACATGCTTCTCGCGGGCGTAGCGAATGGCGTTCAACATGCCCTCGATGCCGCGCTTTCCAAAGCCGCCGGGAACAAGGATGCCGTCGAATCCTTCTAACTGGGACTCGTAACTTCTATCTTCGGGAGTCTTCGACTCCAATCCTTCGGCTTCAATCCAGGTAATGGTCAGCTTCAGGCTTTTTGCGACCGCTCCGTGCGTCAACGCTTCCTTAAGCGATTTATAACTGTCCTCATACTCGACATACTTGCCCACGATTGCGATGGAGACTTCATCCTTGGGGTGATAACACCGGTCGACTAATTCCTTCCACTTGCTCAGATCGGCCTCGGGCGCTTCTTTGTGCAGATATTTGAGGATGAGCGCATCCACGCCCTCCTGCGCGAAACCGATCGGCACCTCGTAGATGGCGGGCACGTCTTTGGCGCCGACCACCGCGCGCTCTTCAACGTTGCAGAAGGCGGCAATCTTCTGCTTCATCTCGCGGCTCAGCGTGTGGTCCGAGCGGCAGAGCAGGATGTCAGCCTGGATGCCGATTGAGAGCAGTTCCTTCACGGAATGCTGCGTGGGCTTGGTCTTGAGTTCCTGTGCGGCGGCGATCCAGGGCACCAGCGTAAGGTGGACGAAGACGGTGTTCTCGCGGCCCAGTTCCTGGCGCATCTGGCGGATGGCCTCAAGAAACGGCAGCGACTCAATATCGCCGACCGTGCCGCCGATTTCAACGATGGTCACATCTGCGCCGTTGGCCGAAACCTTGCGCATGGCGTTTTTGATCTCGTTCGTCACGTGCGGAATGACCTGGACAGTTTTGCCGAGATAGTCGCCGCGACGCTCCTTCAAAATGATCTGCTCGTAGATACGACCGGTGGTAAGGTTGTTGTCGCGCGAGAGAGGCGCGTGGGTAAAGCGCTCGTAGTGCCCCAGGTCGAGGTCGGTTTCAGCGCCGTCGTCGGTCACAAAAACCTCGCCGTGCTGGAATGGCGACATGGTGCCGGGATCGACGTTGAGGTAGGGGTCAAACTTCATGATGTTCACGCGAAGGCCGCGGCTCTCAAGCAGGCAGCCGATGGAGGCCGCCGCCAGACCCTTGCCTAAACTGGACACAACTCCGCCCGTCACAAAGACATACTTTGCCGACATCGATGCAACCTCTTTATTGGATTGTGCTGATTGGCCGTACCAGGTGGGCACAATCAAGTATGGCAGAGAATCGCCGTTGAAGTGAACAGAAAATTCACAGGCGCCCGGCGTAGCCCGATAAATTTAGTTTTTGCTAAGACTTACGCCCTGCATCCAGCGAATGCCCCGGCGCGCTCGACAGTCAAGGGATGGATGGAGCCGAGCAGATTTGAGCGCATCATAAGCGCCCCTTGCCGCCCGCAGCCGGCTGGCCTAGGATGCTGCATGAAAGGAACCAACCACAATGACAACAGCGATCCAGACCGAGCGCCGCAAACTGGGCCGGACTGGCCCAGGGGTCTTTCCTATTGCCCTGGGCTGCATGGGGATGAGCGGAATGTATGGCCCGGCCGATGAGCCTGAAAGCCTGGCAACGATTCACGCTGCCATTGACGCGGGCGTGAATCTGCTCGACACGGGCGATTTTTACGGCATGGGACACAATGAAATGCTGATCGCCCGCGCATTGCACTTTCAGAGAGACCAGGTGCTGCTGAGCGTGAAGTTTGGCGCGCAGCGCGGGCCGAGCGGTGCATGGATCGGCTTTGACGCACGACCGGCAACGGTGCAGACGTCACTCGCTTACTCGCTGAAACGCCTTGGCACCGACTACATCGACATTTACCGGCCGTCGCGCCTGGACCCGCAGGTTCCCATTGAAGAGACGATTGGTGCGATTCAACGCATGGTCGAGGCCGGCTACGTGCGGTACATCGGCTTGTCGGAGGTGGGGCCGGAGACGATTCGGCGCGCAGCAGCGGTGCATCCGATTGCGGACCTGCAGATCGAGTATTCGCTGGTGAGCCGCGGTGCGGAGACGAGTATCTTCCCAGTGCTCGATGAGCTGGGTATAGGCGTGACGGCCTATGGTGTTCTTTCGCGTGGCTTGCTGACGTCCTCGCAGCCCGCAGGCATGAGCGACATTCGCACGCATCTGCCGCGCTTCAAGGGCGAGAACCTGACGAAAAATCAGCCGCTCGTTGCCCGACTGCGTCAGATTGCAGCCGACAAGGGCGTCACGGCGGCACAACTGGCCATTGCATGGGTACTGGCGAAGGGCAAGTCGATTGTGCCGGTGATCGGCGCGCGGACGCGAACGCAGATCCGCGAGACACTGCACGCGCTGGAAGTAAAGTTGACGTCTGCGGAGATTGCCACGCTTGAAGCCGAGGTGCCGGCCTCGGCGGTGGCAGGAACACGCTACGACCCAAGCCAGATGAAAGTGCTGGACAGCGAGAAGTAACCGCCTTGCGCAAGCTGGCCTTCGAGCCGTTTGAAAATGCGGCATGAAAGAAAAGCGCACTGATGGCGTCAATTGCGACAAGTGGACAGCATAGACTTGCGTTGTCTGCCTTTGCCGGGAGGCTGAATCCCGTTTCATAAGAATCAAAATATCGTGCTCAGGCAATCAGAAAAACAGGGTCCAGTTTGCGACGAAATTGAGTGCATTGGGAACACGCGGCGTGTCTGCCGGCCCGTAGGCGTAGCCCAGTCCCAGGCTCAGATAACTGCCGCGTGAAGCCTCCAGCGAGTAGCTCCCGGTAACAGTCGTTCCAGCGCGCCAGACGCTCTTACCCTGGGAGACCAAATTGCCGGTAAAAATCCTGCTGTAGCCGGTACGCGATGCAACCACAGAGAGGACGTCGTTGGGATGGGACCGAAGGGGCGCCTTGTCGTAGAACCTTGCCTCGTAATAGCGGGAGTACTGGTTCATCGTATCCGGCACAGTCATGAACGATGCACCGGCATAGAGTCCCTGGCTCGGATGCTCCCGGTTGGACTGGCGCAATTGGTCGTCCACGAGGGCGTAGGCGCAGTAATTGCCTGACTCCGATTGCCCCGTGGCCGCATTCGTGTAAGGCGTGGTGTTGTAGATGTAGCCGGCGCGAAACCATGTTTCGTGCACATCGGCACCTGCCGCGCGCTGGTAGCCGCCCTCATTGATGAGGACCAGTTTGTCCCCGTGCGGGATGAACCGGAAGCCCGAGTGATTGCGTGCAACCTCGGCCGGCCCTCCGTTTGGATCGATGCTCCGCTGGGCGGCGGTCTTGAGGTAGGTATGCTTCGGCCCGCGAATCCAAACGTTGAACGAAGGCGCCGTCAGGGGAAAGTACGACATGCCGACCTCATAGGGCAATACGGCATACACACCCTGCGTACCCGTCGCGGTCGAGCCTCCGACAAAGAGGCCGACGAAGTTCATGTTGTTGGCAATGTAACCCGCTTTCACCTCCACTCGATCCGCGCCGAAGGCTTTGTAGAAATAGAGAGCCCACAACTGTAGCGTCTTGGGGCCTGCGGGATTCCAGCTTACCCAGTTCCACACCCCGCCCATGTAGAGTTGCGCGTGATGCAGATGCAGCGGTTGAAGATCGGCGGCAAGGATTGGCTGCACAAACATACTCTCGAAGGCGCGCTGCCCCACATAGACCTGCTGATCCGCAGGCACAGGCGCTGCAAGCATGTTCTGTGTGTACTGCGGGCCCGTAATGACTCGAAAGGCAAGCCCCTTGTTGAGGAGCGCCTGGCGAAATGCCGAATGGATGTCGATGATGCTGTCGGAGAACGGCGGCATGGCGGCATCTCCGCCCAGATAGTTCAGATCTTCAATGGAATGTGGGGCCGGTGCGGGAGAGGCAGGAAGAGTCTGGCTTGCATCGCTGCCTTGTGCATGGCTGCATATACCGGCAATCAGCAGAAGTACGGCTGCGAGCACCCTTCTGATGTTTCGGACGTTCCTTTTTTGCATTACACCTGCACCTTCGTCCTGATTGAGTAGCATCAATTTGATTTCTGCAGATGCAGGTCCCTGGGTCGACCAGTTCTACAGATCGGCCCTAAAAGTTCAACGTCAACTTCGCCGTCAGCGCGCGCGGCGTGACGTAGTGCGTTCCGCTGAAAGTGGAGAGAAAGTTGTAGAGCGCGTACTTGTTGGTTACGTTGATCGCGGTGAGGTCGAAGTCGAACTTGTACCGGTCAGCGTGGAAGATGTTGTCCTTGCCGAGCGAGACGTCAAAGAGGTTGCGCGGCGCGATTCGCTGAGGGTTCTTATCGTTGTTGCCTGTGCCGGGCGCGGGAATGTGGATGAGGTTGGAGGTGAATTGGGCCGCTGGGCAGACGGCGGGCAGCGGGCTGGTGGGCGTCGCCTTCACTCCGTCGCAGGCAAATCCTGCTTGAAACTCTTCGTCGGCGGTCAACGGAAGATACACATTGGCACCGGTGACCGGATTCACGGTGGGCGGAATGTTGGTGTCCACCATCGCTATGGCGGGCTGCCCGTTGAGTGTGGTGGAACTGTATCCGCAGGGGGTGTTTGGATCAGTCACACCGTAGCACGGTGTTGCGCCCGCCACCTGGCCCGAGTCATAGCGCCAGTTGAAACCGCCCCATAGGCCACCGATGAACTTGCCGCCTGGCAGCGTGTACTGCAGATGCGTTGTCTGATTGAATTTCTCGTCGTGGTCGATGCGGAAAGGCAGGCCGGTTTGGCCGACAGTCGAGCCGGCGCCGGCCACCTGCGGCGGAAAGAAGCGCGCCGCTACCGACGACATCACTGCATACGCGCTGAAGTTGTGGTACTGCGGCACCTCGACGTTGATTGCGTAGCCGGGAATCTTCGAGTTATGCCAGTCAATGGGGAAGGTGATGGGCGTGTTGCCCAGGACAGCAAAGTCAAAGGCGTTGTGCGTGTACTTCCAGATGTACTCGCCGCTGACGACGACCTTGGAGCCGATGGCCTGCTGAAAGCCCGCGTGAAACTCATTGCGGAAGCCCGGTTGCATCACACCTGAAACGCCGGGCGAGCAGAAGAGCAGCGGCGCAAGCACAGGGCTCAGGCAGCCTTCGCTTGAGAGCACCAGATTTTCATTGAACGGCGTCTCGAGCGTGCGTGCATACGAGACGCGAAGAATGGTACTGGTGGGCTTCACGTTGTAGGCAATACCGACGCGCGGTTCCGTCTGGTTGGCATCGGTCAGGCCGTTGTACACGTCCTCGCGCACCCCGAGATTGAAGTCCCAGTTCCCTGCTTTGATCTGATCTTCAATATAAAGCGCCAGCTCTTTCACATCCGTGTGGCCGAAGAAAAAATAGCTGGAACCGCCGCGGGTCAGGTCGTAGGGGGCCAGCACAGCAAGGAAATTGGGATTCGGCAGAACGGAGTTTGCAAGACAATCAGAAGGACGCGCGTATCCTTTGAGCGGATTGCCGCTTGAATTCATGCAGGGTGAGTTGTAGGTGTTCTCCACAATGCCGAGCGAATCGCTCTCTCGCAGAAAAGTCTGCTGGTACTGAACGCCGCCCTTGATGTTGTTGATCCCTCGTGAGTAGGTGAGGTCCGAGTGCACACCGGTGTTCATCAGGGTACGAATCTGCGAGATGGATGAGGTTTGCAGATTGCTTGGACCGAGGTCCGCCAGCGGGTTTTTGCTGGGGAAATAGTTATAGAGATCCTTGCGGACAAACGCGCCCACATTCAGCACGGAGTCGGTGCTAAGAATGCGTGTGTAGGTAGGAGCGACGTTGAAGGTGCCGATCTTCGAGAGCTGGTCGGTATTGCCAACGGCGCCAAAGACCGGATTCGCGGTGGTTCCGCCGCTGACCACATTCTGCACGTTCAGGTTGTCAAAGTCGTTCGGCGTCTGGAACCAGGAGCGGCTGTAATTCATGTCCAGGTGGACGGAGTTGGCGGCATTGAAGGTGTAGTCCACACGATCGAAGGAGTTTTCTTCGTTTCCCTTGTCATGAAAGACGGTAAATTCCGGCGGGTCGAGGAAGCGTCCGGAGTTGAGCCCATCCAATTCGACGAAGTTGCCCCACTGCGCGCCGCCATAGGAAAGATCGAAACCGCCCGCGGCGGAGCCGAACGAACCATACGAACTGTTGATGCTGCCGGTGGGCTTGGTAACGCCTTGCCCTGAGCGCGTTGTGGCCACGATGACGAGGCTGGTTTTGTCGCCGTACTCCGCAGGCGGCGCGCCGGAGATGACCTGTATGGATTGAATCGCGTCGGACGGGAGCTGGTTTGAAAAGACCTTGCTCTGCTGGTCGGAGATCGACTGCCCATCCACGGAGAATGAGTTGGAGGCATGATCACCGAGGCCGTGAAACAGGCCGTTCGAGTCCGCGGAGACGCCGGGCGTGGTGAGCGTGACCAGAGAGCTCAACGAAGAGGACTGGCTTTCCAGCGGGACCTTGGTGAACTCATCGCGCTCCACGTCGGTGTGGAAGGTCGGGTCGTCTTCGATCAAATCGCCGGACGCCTGTACGGTGACGGTGGATGCCATCGCCTCAATCTGAAGGACAAGATTGAGATTGACGCCCAGCGCTGTCTGCACGGAGACGCGCTGCGTGAGCGTGGAAAAGCCCGCCGCAGAGACGGTCAACTTGTAATTGTTGAACGGCACGCTGGCCAGGACAAACTGGCCTGTCGCGTCACTGGTTACGGTGCGGTTCAGGCCGCTCATCACACTCGAAATTTGAACCGCCGCGTTGGGAATGACGGCGCCTGTGGGGTCAGTGACCGTGCCGCGCAGCGTGCCTGCATTGCCGGTCTGCGCAGCATGCGCGCCGAGAGCGCCGAAGAGGAGAGCGCAGGTAGAAAGAAAGATAATTGTCGTGCCGCGATGGAACGGCATGAGTGCCTCCGATGTAGGGCTGCGATGCAAGAAGCGGTCAGCGACCGTGTCACCAAATCACCCCCCAATCAAGGGAATGACAAATCGCTTCAAGCGTCACCTTTCTGGAAGAGTCTCTGCCGCCTCACTCGCATGGAGCTGGGAATCGAAGGGCAGTAAAAAAGGTCGAGACGCGATGACGCCTAGCAGCTGAACGGAGGGGGACGGGTGAAGAGTTGGGGATGCCAGTGACGGGTCGTGGCGCGCGTCTCCAGAACAGGCGCTGCCTCCGTAACCTCAACCAGAATGATGACGGCCGCTGACGCGGCGATTGGCACCGCCGAGTGCAGCACCACGCAGAGAGGACAATGGTCCTGGTCATTGGCAGCCGCATGTACATGGGTCACCTGCACAAATGTGACCAGGATGAGCAAGGCCAGGCAGACGAGGATCATAGCCGGATAAGCACCTGGCTTTGCACGACGATAACCGGGGAACCGTCTCTGAATCGCCTGGAACAATGGACCCTCTCCCTTAAGGATACACAGAATTGGATGAGTAATCGGCCAATAGGTCTCCCACAAAGGTGCATTTTTTCAGGCCGCGCCAGGAAACACCGGGCAGGATGGACCGTCTAAACTGTCTGGAAATGAATACTTCCTCGCGCTTTCGGTGTCTTTTAGGGTATGGCCTCCTGGCATTGCTCATGGGGACGGGCATCGCGGCGCCTGCGCAGAGCCAGCACGGCGCGCAGACTCAGGAGCCGCTAACCGCACCACAGCCTGTGCCAGCCACGGGGACGAACCATCGACTCATCCTGAAGGACGGCAGCTATCAGCTTGTGCGCACCTATGAGATTGTGGGCGACCGCGTGCGCTACATCTCACTGGAGCGCGGCGGCGACTGGGAAGAGCTGCCAGTGAGCCTGGTGGACTGGGACGCGACGCGCAAGTGGGAGCGCGACCACGGCAACATCACGGACGACTCCTCCCCGGCGATGAAAGAGGCGGCGGAACTGGACAGAGAAGAAGCCGCCGCGCGCGCCGACGAGAAGTATCGAATGCCCGGTGTGGCCCCGGGATTGGAGTTGCCGGATGCGGATGGGATTTTTGTGCTGGATACCTTTCAAGGGGTTCCCGAGCTTGTTGAGTTGAAGCCCTTGTCGCTGAATACGACTCAGATCGAACGCCACGGTCTGAGTGCT